>JBJDXG010000270.1:0-10518 GCA_051866555.1 bacterium
TAATCTTTCAGAGGGTGCGGTGGGCAGCGTTCTGGCCGCTGTGGGCACGGCTCTGCCTGAAACAATGATTCCTTTGATCGCTATTTTTTTCGGAGGAGAAAAGCAGGGAGCTGAAATCGGAGTAGGAGCCATTTTAGGGGCTCCGTTCATGCTGGGTACGCTGGCTCTCTTTGTAACCGGTGCAGCTATTGCCGTTAATAAAAGTCTGGGGCGCAGAAGTCTGGCGGTCAATGCGGACCTAAGGGTCATGGCTCGTGATCTGCATTATTTTCTTCTGGTTTTTGCTCTGGCAGTTGCGGCCAGCTTTCTGCCGCATGGTATAAGGCCGCTCCTGGCTGTTGTGCTCTTTGGCAGCTATGGACTGTACGTTTACCGCACCTTTCAGGATGAAGGCAGCTCTTCAGACGAGGGAGACGCTCTTAAGCCCTTATACTGCTGTCCGAAAAAAGCAGTTCCTCCTTTAGCCTTTGTTATTTTGCAGCTGGCCTTATCCTTAGGCCTGATTGTAGGAGGAGCCCATCTTTTTGTTACGATGATTGAAAAAATAGCTCAGGCTGTTAATTTATCACCGATGATTTTATCTTTAGTTATTGCTCCGATAGCGACAGAGCTGCCGGAGAAGCTGAACAGCATTATCTGGGTCAGTCACAAGAAGGATACCCTGGCTTTGGGCAATATCAGCGGAGCTATGGTCTTTCAAAGCTCGATCGGGCCGGCAATCGGTATCTTGCTGACTCCGTGGGTTATTGACGGCTTTTCTTTATTGTCGGCAGCTCTGACCCTTATCTCCATAGCAGTGATAGTTTTTGATCTGCATAAGAATAAACGGCTCAGTGTTTATAATTTACTGCTGTCCGGCGTATTTTATTTAATATTTTTAGGCGCTTTAATTTCTAGCATATAGTAAGGAGATGTTAACAGTGAAGGATAATTTACCGAAAAATTATGAGCCCAGTGAACTGGAAGCCAAATGGAATGCCTTCTGGCAGGAAAATAATTTGTTTAAAACTGATTTGGAGGCAGGAAAACCCAGCTTTTCTATCGTCATTCCGCCTCCTAATGTAACCGGCTCTTTACATATAGGACACGCTTTAAACAATACTATTCAGGATATTATTATCCGCCGAAAAAGAATGCAGGGCTATAATGCCCTCTGGCTTCCCGGAACAGATCACGGCGGGATCGCTACGCAGAATGTAGTAGAAAAAAATTTAGCAAAGCAGGGCTTAAGCCGTCATGACTTGGGACGTGAGAAATTTGTAGAAAAGGTTTGGGAATGGAAGGAGCAGTACGGCAATAAGATCATTGGTCAGTTAAAAAGGCTGGGCTGCTCTCCTGACTGGACTCGTGAACGCTTTACTATGGATGAGGGCTGTTCGAAAGCGGTGCGCAAAGCCTTTGTTGAACTGTATGAAAAGGGACTGATTTATCGCGGCCATCGGATCATCAACTGGTGTTCCCGCTGCCAGACAGCGCTGTCCGATATTGAGGTTGAGCATCTGGATACAGAAGGAAAATTATATCATTTCCGTTATCCGTTAGCTGATGGTGACGGATATCTGGTTATTGCAACTACCAGACCGGAAACCATGTTTGGTGATACGGCGGTTGCGGTTCATCCTGATGATGAACGCTATCAGCATTTGATCGGCAAGGAAGTAAAGCTGCCGCTTACTGACCGCACTATTCCAATCATTGCTGATGAATATGTGGAGCGTGAATTCGGTACCGGGGTGGTTAAGATTACCCCGGCCCACGACCCTAATGACTTTTTAGTTGGGGAACGTCACAATTTGCCGCAGATCAATGTAATGAATAATGATGCTACGATGAAGGATGTAGGCATTTACAGCGGCCTCGACCGTTATGAATGCCGCAAAAAAATCCTGGTTGATTTAGAGGCTCAGGGACTGCTGGAAAAGATAGAAGACCATAATCATGCGGTAGGTCACTGCTCCCGCTGTGATACAGTAGTTGAACCTTTAGTTTCAGAGCAGTGGTTCGTTAAGATGCAGCCGCTTTCAGTACCGGCTATGCAGGTAGTTAAGGATAATATTCTGCGCTTCCTGCCGGAAAAATTCAGTAAAACCTATATGGACTGGCTGGAAAATATCAAGGATTGGTGTATCTCCCGGCAGATCTGGTGGGGACACAGGATTCCGGTTTGGTATTGTCAGGACTGCGGTGAGGTTATTGCTGCTATTGATGACCCTACTGAATGTCCTAAATGTCACAGCCATAAATTAGAACAGGATCAGGATGTGCTGGATACCTGGTTCAGTTCTGCTCTGTGGCCGTTCTCTACCTTTGGTTGGCCGGAAAAAACTCCGGAGCTGGATAAATTTTATCCGACCAGTGTGTTAGTTACCGGATACGATATTATTTATTTCTGGGTTGCCAGAATGATCTTTATGGGGCTGGAATTTATGGGAGAAAAGCCTTTCTCTGAGGTTCTGATCAACGGGATAGTCAGAGATAAGGACGGCAAAAAGATGAGCAAATCACGCGGCAATACGGTTGATCCTTTGGAAATCATCGACCAGTTCGGGGCAGATACCCTGCGCTTTGCTCTTATCAGTGCCAGCGTTCCCGGCAATGATATGCGGCTGCATCAGGAAAGATTTGAGTCGACTCGTTATTTCTGCAACAAGATTTGGAATGCTGCCCGCTTTGTGCTGATGAATCTGGAAGACTATGACCCGGAAAAGCCGGCTGCAACCGATTATTCCCTGGCTGACCGCTGGATTATCAGCCGTTTTCAGCAGACCTTAGCTGAGCTGGATAAATTGATGGATCGGTATGATTTTGGGGCAGCCAGCAAACTGGTTTATGAATTTATCTGGAATGAGATCTGCGACTGGTATATTGAGTTGGTTAAACCTGATTTATATCAGAAGGAACGTCCGGAAGTAAGACAAAGAGTGCAGGGCGTTCTGGTTGATATATTAAGTCAGACTATGGCTCTGCTTCATCCGTTTATGCCGTATTTGTCAGAAGAAATCTGGCAGGCTCTGCCGCATAAGGGTATAAGCCTGATGCTTGCCGAGTGGCCGAAGCAGTGTGCTGATAAGATAGATTTGCAGGCAGAAAAGGAAATGGCCTTGATCATGGACTTAATTAAGGCAGTAAGAAATATCCGCAGCGAAGTAAATATCGTGCCAAGCAAAAAGGTAGAGGTCATCATGCAGGCAACCTTAGAGGATATTGCGCTTATGGAAAGCGGCAAGGTTTATTTCCAAACCTTAGGCGGTCTGTCCTCCCTGGAAATAACTCTTTTAAGAGATGAGAAGCCGGATAAGGCTATGACTGCCAGAGTGGGCAGCATTGAGTTATATCTGCCTTTAGCCGGACTGCTTGATTTGGATAAGGAACGTGCCAGACTGCAAAAGGAATTGGAAAAAGCAGAAAAGGAAATAGCCAGAGTGGATAATAAGCTGGCTAATCAGGGCTTTGTGGCTAAAGCTCCGGCCAACGTGATAGAAAAAGAAAAGGAAAAAAGAGAGGAGTGGCTGGTGAAAAAGGCTAAGATCGCTGAAAGACTGGCTGCTCTGTAGCTTAAGCTGATAAAAACACATCTGTATAAATTGCAGGTGTGTTTTTTTAAAGGAGGATGGAGATGAAGCTTCAATGGTGCGGGCAGTCGGGATTTCTGCTTACCTCAGACCGGGGAACGAAAATCCTGACCGACCCCTTTAACAAGCATCTTGGCTATCCCGTTCCGCGTTATGAGGTCGATGCGATAACGGTGAGCCATAACCATTATGATCATAATTATATCAGGGCAGTGCCGAATTATACGGACATTCCTGTTTTGAGAACGGTGGGCAGGTGGCAGATCAAGGATATTGCTCTTACGAGCTATAAAGCCTTTCATGATGAAAGTGAGGGGGCAGAGCGGGGAGAAAATCTGATTTTTATTTTTCAGTGTGACGGCTTGAGAATTGCTCACCTGGGTGACTTAGGTCATTTTCTGCCTTCAGAGGACTGTTTTTATCATCTGGATGTTATGCTGGTGCCGTTAGGCGGGCGGCCCTATACGATTGGTGCTTCTGAGGCCAGGCTTATAATGCAGCGCTTCAAGCCCAGATTATTGATTCCGATGCATTATAAGACTGCCACACTGAAATATCAGTTAGAGGACCTTACCTCGTTTCTGGCTGGGCAGGAGGCGGTATTCTGGCCCAACTCAACTGTCGAAATTAAGCGGGATAATTTGCCTTTGCAGAGTACAATTGTTGTTTTTAACTGTTATTAAAATTAAATAGTGAATTTGCTCAGGCTTTATGGTAAAATATAAAGAATAGAGTAATTGGCGGGAGGTTTTATGGTGGAGAAAAAATATATATTTGTTACAGGCGGTGTAGTTTCTTCTTTAGGTAAAGGAATAACAGCTGCTTCCTTGGGCAGGCTTTTAAAAATGCGTGGCATCAGTGTCAGCATTCAAAAGCTGGACCCTTATCTTAATGTTGACCCTGGGACAATGAGTCCTTATCAGCATGGTGAAGTATTCGTTACTGATGACGGAGCGGAAACCGATTTGGATTTGGGACATTATGAGCGTTTTATAGATATTAATTTGACTAAACATAATAATGTAACGACCGGCAAGGTCTACTGGTCAGTTATTACCAAAGAGCGGAGAGGAGATTATCTGGGAGGAACGGTTCAGGTAATACCGCATATTACTAATGAGATCAAAGAGCGGGTTTATCGCTGTGCTAAATCAAATGATTCGGAAGTCGTTATCGTTGAGGTAGGCGGTACAGTTGGCGACATCGAAAGTCTGCCGTTTCTGGAATCCATTCGGCAGATTAAAAAAGAGGTTGGCCGGGAAAATGTAATGTATATTCATTTGACCCTTGTTCCGTATATTCATGCAGCCGGTGAACTGAAAACCAAGCCTACTCAGCATAGTGTTAAGGAGCTGCGCAGTATAGGGATTCAGCCTAATGTGATCGTCTGCCGGACAGAGCATCCTTGGCCTGATGATCTGAAGGATAAAATAGCTCTTTTCTGTGACGTTGACCCAAGAGCAGTAATTCAAAATTCCAATGCTTCAAGCATTTATGAAGTGCCGCTTCTTTTGGCTGAGCAGGGACTGGATCAGATAGTAGTGGAAACCCTGGGCCTTAAGGCCGAAAAAGCTGACCTTACTGAATGGCAGAATTTAGTCAACAGGATCAATCATCCGGAAAAAAAGGTGACCATTGGTTTGGTGGGCAAATATATTGCTTTGCAGGATGCTTATCTCAGTGTAGCTGAATCTCTGCGTCATGCCGGTATTTACCATAATGCTGAGGTTGAGATCAAATGGATTCAGGCAGAGGAATTAAATGAGGACAATGTGGCAGAGGTCTTATCCTCGGTTAACGGAATTTTAGTACCGGGCGGCTTTGGTGACCGCGGTGTGGAAGGCAAGATTCTGGCGATTCAATATGCCAGAGAAAATAAAGTGCCGTTTTTGGGTATCTGTCTTGGCATGCAGTGCGCAGTTATCGAATATGCCCGCAATGTAGTCGGTCTTGCCGGAGCTCACAGCTCAGAATTTGCTCCTGATACGCCTTATCCGGTCATTGACCTTTTGCCGGAGCAAAGGGATATCAATGAAAAAGGCGGTACGATGCGTCTGGGCTTATATCCCTGCAAAACAGTGGCCGGTTCTTTGGCTCAGAAAATTTACGGCGATGAAATTATTTATGAAAGACATCGCCACCGTTATGAATTTAATAATGAATACAAGAAAAAATTGCTTGATGCCGGTTTAAAGATAGGCGGGACTCTGCCTGACGGCAGTCTGGTTGAGATCGTTGAATTGGAAGATCATCCATGGTTTATTGCAGCTCAGTTCCATCCGGAATTCAAATCTCGCCCTAATCGTGCGCATCCTTTATTCAGAGAATTTGTAGGAGCTGCTTTAGCCCAATAAGAGGAGGCAGAAAAATGCAGGTACTTGATTATTTCCGTGAAATAGCTGCTATACCGCATGGCAGCGGCAATGAAAAGAGACTAAGCGATTATCTGGTTGAGTTTGCCAAAAAGCTTAATTTAAGTGTTATCCAGGATGAAGCCTTGAATATAATAATTAAAAAGCCGGCCTCCTCCGGCTATGAAAAGGCTCCGGCGGTAATTATTCAGGGCCATCTGGATATGGTTTGTGAGAAGAACAATGATACAGTCCATGATTTCCTTAATGATCCGCTGGAGCTGGTTATAAAGGACGGTTATCTTCAGGCCGCAGGAACTACTCTGGGGGCAGATGACGGCGTTGCTGTAGCTATGGCTATGGCAATTCTGGCCGATGATTCTCTGTCTCACCCTCGGCTGGAGATTTTGCTGACTACCGGAGAGGAAACCTCTATGCTGGGGGCTAAAGCGCTTGATCCGGAGCTTTTGCAGGGCAGGATAATGATTAACCTTGATTCAGAGGAAGAGGGAGTTTTCTGCACCAGCTGTGCCGGAGGCTTCCGCACGACTATGAAGCTTAAGCTGTCACATTCTTCGCCCCTGTCGGGACAGAAGGCTTATTCTGTGCAGATTACCGGACTTATGGGCGGTCATTCCGGCTCAGATATCCAGCTTGGCCGGGCGAATGCCAATAAGCTTTTAGGAACGCTTTTATATAATATTCCGGAATCTTACCAGCTGTTTGGCTTAACCGGGGGAATGAAGGATAATGCTGTTCCCCGGGAAGCCAGGGCGCTTTTAGTTACTGCGCTGGAAAAGGAAAAGCTGTCCGAGCTTTGCGCTTATTGGCAGACAGCTTGGAGAGATAAATTCGGTTCGATTGACCCGGAGATTACCGTTATTTTAACCGAGGAGGAAATGCCTGATGAGGTTTGGACTTCAGAGATTACCAAGCAAGCGGTAAATTGCTTAATGCTTACCCCAAACGGCATTAAGTCCATGAGTCCGTTTATTGACGGTCTGGTTCAAAGCTCGACTAATCTGGGGGTAGTTAAGCAGGAGGGAGATTATCTGGTGCTGCATAACCTTTCCCGCTCTTCCTTAGAGCCGCTGAAAAAGGAAATGGCTGTTGAAATGCGGCTGGTTGCTGAGCTTACGGGAATGGAGCTTATGATGGGCGGAGATTATCCGGCCTGGAGCTATGACCCTGATTCTTATGTAAGGCAGCTGGCGGTTAAGGCCTATACCGATATAAACGGTCAGAAGCCGGTTTTGACAGCGACTCATGCCGGCCTGGAATGCGGTTTGTTTGCTGAAAAATTCGGGGCAATCGACTTGATTTCCTTCGGTCCGCAAATGCATGATGTCCATACTCCGGCCGAACGCTTGAATTTGGCTTCTTTGGAAAGAACGTATAAATTTCTTGTTCACCTGTTGTCTTTGCTTAAATAGTTTTAATTTTTTGCTAAAAAAAGGAGGATAGCTGTCGGCTGTCCTCTTTTTCTGTAAATTTACTTACCCTTGGCAGGATTAAAGGAATATGTTGCGAAAATAATGGTGATAAAAGCAATTATTCATATCAATAAAAAAACGAAAAAAAGGATTTTGTTATATAAACTAGAATTTATTAATATTGAGGAGTTGATTATTTTGTCTAAAAAACGCTTGGCAGTTTTAATCGTTCTCTTGGTGTCTGTTTTTTCTCTTTTGCTGGGAGCTGTTTGGCAAAGAAATGAGAGAAAAATGGTTTTTCATAAAAAAGAGCCGAAAATAGCTTTGTTAAAAATAGAGGGGCCGATTGTGGGCGGTTCAGCCGGAGGGCTGATTTCGGCTGCCGGCTCTGACAATCTGTTAAAGCAGCTGCACGAATTGACCGCTGATAAGGAGGTTAAAGCAGTCCTTTTAAGGATCAACAGTCCGGGGGGCAGCTCGGCGGCTTCCGAGGAAATTTACCGTGAATTATTAAAGGTCAAGGCTTCCGGGAAAAAGATCGTTGTTTCCATGGGGGACACCTGTGCTTCTGGCGGTTACCTGATTGCCTGCTCAGCAGATAAAATAGTGGCTAATCCTTCCACCTTAACCGGAAGCATCGGCGTTATTTTGCCTTTACAGAATATAGAAGAATTGATGAAGAAAATAGGCATAAAAAATCAGGCGGTTAAGAGCAGCAATCATAAGGATATGGGCAGCGGCAGCCGGCCTATGACTTTAGAGGAGAAAAAGATTTTTCAGGCAATGGTAGATGATATCTATCAGCAGTTTGTCAACATCGTGGTTAAAGGCAGGAATTTGCCGCGCGCTGAGGTCTTAAAGCTGGCTGACGGCAGGGTTTATACCGGCAGACAGGCTAAGGAGCTGGGACTGGTCGATGAATTGGGCAATTATTATGATGCGCTTGATTTGACCAGAAAGACAGCCGGACTGTCACCAGATGCCGAGGTGCTGGATTATACGAAAAAAAGTCCTTGGGATTACTTAGATTAAAGGAGGTGCTGGGAAAATGTATGCTTATATTCAGCTGATTACCGGAATGGTCATCAGTCCGCGCCAAACGTTGGAGCAGGCTGTAGCAGAGAAAAAATTATTTGCCAGTCTCTTTATCTATGTATTGTCCTTGATTTTTGCTCTGGCTTCAGAGATTATGAGTTCTCCGGGCTTTGTTTTCTTTTTATTTCCGCTTACCGCTGTTTTTTCTCTTTTTCTGCTTCTGCTGACCTGCGGCGTAAGCCATCTTTTGGCTGAGCTGTTGGGCGGTCAGGGTAAAGCTGTTGACCTCTTGCTGGCTTTTGCTCTCTGTCATGTACCGTTGTTTTTTACCGCTCCGCTGGTTTTAGCCTCTTCCTTTGATCTGGCTTTTTTACGGCTTTTGGTAGGGGCTGCTAACTTCGCCTTTTTTATCTGGTATGGTTATCTGGCGGTTCAGTCCTTGATGATCGTGGAAAAATTGTCCCTCGGGAAATCGCTGTTTATTCTTCTTTTGCCGCTTATCTGTCTTATTCTCTTTATAGTTCTGCTTATAGCTTTATTGCTTGTGGGAGGAACATTTTTAGGACTCAGCACTTATCTTCATTCCTGGATGGGAGAATTAGGACTATGAAAATGATAACAGATGGTCTGGCTGCCTTAGGGCGGGCAGGTATATTACTTAAGCAATGTCTTGTCTCTTTATTTAAAAAAGGCATCATAGACCGCAGGATACTGTTCGAACAATTAGCTGAGGTTGGGATAGCCTCTATACCTATTGCTCTTTTGATCGCTCTTTTTGCCGGCTTTGTTATTGGTTTGCAGCTGGCCTTGCAGTTTCAGCGCTTTGGCGCCTTGTCTGTTCTTGGTGGACTGGTAGCCCTGACCTTTGTTCGGGAGCTGGGGCCTGTTTTGACCGGAGTTGTAGTTGCCGGACGGGTTGGGTCAGCCTTTACTGCAGAAATAGGTTCAATGAAGGTAACGGAACAGCTTGATGCTTTAAGAGCTATGGCGGTCGATCCTTTAGCTTATCTGATGGTTCCCCGTCTTTTAGCCTGTCTCGTTATGCTGCCTATTTTGGTCACCTTTGCTGATATTGTGGGAACTCTGAGCGGCTATCTGATGTCGGCAGCCTGCACTGATCTTACCTTTACGGCTTACATTGATTCAATAAAGCTGCTGCTGACGACTCATGATATTGTGAGCGGCTTTATTAAAGCCTTGTTCTTTGGTCTGATAATTGTTCTTATCGGCTGCTATCAGGGCTTTGCCGTAAGGGGAGGAGCCAGCGGAGTAGGCCGGGCGACGACTCAGTCGGTAGTGGTTTCGATTATTTTTATTTTTTTAAGCAACTGTTTTTTTACAGCTGTTTTTTTCCAGAATTGAGGTGGAATGATGTTTAAGGTACAGGGGTTAAGCAAATGCTTTGCGGAGAAAAAGGTGCTGGACCAGATCGATTTAACTGTCAATAAAGGGGAGACTACGGTTATTATGGGCTCCAGCGGCTGCGGAAAAAGCACTTTTCTCCGTCATCTGAACGGACTTTTGCGGCCTGACTCCGGCAGGATATTTTTTGCCGGTCAGGATGTGACTGAGCTTACTGAGGCTGAATGGAATGAGCTGCGCTGCAATATCGGCATGGTCTTTCAAAATGCGGCTTTATTTGACTCGCTGCCGGTTTGGGAGAATGTGGCTTTTGGTCTGAAATACCATACATCATTAAGTGAAGCTGAGCAGCGGGAAATTGCTTTGGAAAAATTAGCTTTAGTAGGGCTTGACGGCAGTGCTGATCTTTTTCCTGCTGAGCTGAGCGGCGGGATGCAGAAAAGGGTCAGCTTGGCGAGAGCAATTGCCCTCAATCCTGAAGTCGTTCTTTATGATGAGCCGACCAGCGGGCTTGACCCGATAATGACTCATATCATAGATAATTTGATTCTAAAGCTGAAAAAAGAATTGCAGATTACTTCTGTCGTAGTAACTCATGATGTGGCTAGTGCGATGAGAATTGCTGACCGGATCGTTATGTTTGCGCATGGTCAGGTTTTAGCAGCAGGTACTCCGGAGGAAATTACGGCGAGTAACCTGCCGGCAGTCAGGAATTTTCTGCATGGTGAGCTGGAGGGGGAAAGAGGATGTTGAATTTGGAAACTA
>JBJDXG010000271.1:0-10407 GCA_051866555.1 bacterium
GCAGAACATCTATTTTTAACGCCTGCTTAATAAAAAATTCCGTTTCCTGCTCTATGGTGAAATTATATCTTTTCTCAAAGCGCAGAGCCCGCAGGATTCTGGTCGGGTCTTCAATAAAGCTCAAATTATACAAAACTCTGATCTTTTTTTGATAAATATCCCGCTGTCCGCCAAAAAAGTCGATCAAATCGCCGTATGACTGAGAATTTAGCTGCACAGCCATAGCATTGATAGTAAAATCACGGCGGTAAAGATCCTGCTTCAGACTGCCCTCTTCAACCTGCGGCAGCATAGCCGGATATTCATAAAACTCCCGTCTCGCCGTAGCCACATCTAATTTGAGACCTGAAGGCAGCATAATCTGCGCTGTACAAAATTCAGATTCAAAGGTCTTCTCTCCTCCCAGCTTTTGCGCCAGAATGGCGGCAAATTCAGCTCCGTTTCCTTCTACTACTAAATCAATATCCAGATTAGGCCGTTTCATCAATAAATCACGGACAAAGCCTCCCACTACATAAACAGGAGTGTTTTCTTCGTCCCCCACCTGCCCTATCCGACGCAGCAAAGCCTGAATCTCAGCCTCCAAACGCTCCATAATAGAAGAGACATTGCGCCATAAATAAAAATTACTGTTCTCCGGCTTTTTTTCCGGCTTATGCTCCCCGGCATACAAGCTCCTTAAAACGTCAGTCCGGCTGACTATACCGACTATATAGCCGTCGTCTAAGACCGGCAGACGGCCTATGTCATGCTCTATGATCAGCTTTTGAATCTCCTGAAAATTAGTATCAGGCGTAATCGTAACAATATTGCTGGACATAAAGCCCTTAACCGGATGATTTAACAGCCCGTGCTGTCTGGCCTTGTCTATATCACGGCGGGAAATTATGCCCTGCATTTTGCCTGCTTGATCTACAATCGGCACACCGGTATGACCATAGCGGATCATAATTCTGTCAGCCTGCTGAATCGTCATTTCCGGAGGAATCGTTTTTACCGGCGATGACATTAAATCGCGCGCCGTATACATAGGCTTGGCATTCTTGACAATAGCATCATGCAGCTTAGCTTTAATATCATTAAGGTCGCCGTTTTTTATGACAGCCGAAGCGGCCTTCTGATGTCCACCTCCGCCAAACGGTTCTAAAATATCCCTTACCGAAACCTCATCGACCTTGCTCCTGCCTACAATATGCACTCTCTTGCCCATTTTAGCAACGATAAACAAGGCATCAGGATTTTCAATGTCCTGAATCTTAAAGGCCAGAATCGATAAGCCCTCAACGTAATCCTCACATTCAGCAGAAGCAATAAGCACATTGCTGCCGTTAAATTCGTATCTCTCCAGAGAATTTAAAAGCGTATTTAAAATATCCTTCTGCATTTCTTCCAGCGGACGGCCTAAGAAATCACGTACTATCTGCAAATTAGCCCCCAGTCCAAGGAGATAAGCAGCGGCATAAGCGTCTCTCGCCGTAGTGGAAGGATAAGTCAGGCAGTCAGTATCACTGTAGATTCCCAAAAGCAGCAGGGTAGCTTCTATGGGAGAAAGCTCAACAGCCTCCTCCTTTATTTTTTCCACCAGCATAGTCACCGTAGCGCCCAAGGCCTCGACCTGATGAACCTGCCCCTTCAAATCCTCATTAGCCACATGATGATCATAAATGTGGAGCTCAGCACTCCCGACTAAATCACCCAATTTGCCGATTCTTTTCTGCAGCATAGTATCAACTATTATTATACGCTTTACCTTGGTAAAATCCACCTGATTCATAGGAAAAACAGGAAAAATATCCTTATAAAAAGACATAAAGGCCTTAACCTCATTATTCAGCTTGCCGCTGAAAACCATTTTAGCCTTAGGATACAGCTTGCTGGCTGCTACCATCGAAGCCAAAGAATCAAAATCAGTATTTATATGACTTACTATATAATCCATAACCCTCACCCCTAAAGACTTAATACATATATTTAGCAACTAAAGAGAATGATTTGCGGTGTATAGGGCAAACTCCATATTTCTCCAAAGCCTGAACATGAAGCTCTGTCCCATAGCCTTTATGTTTAGCAAACTGATATTCCGGATACCTTTTATCCCACTCATCCATTTCCCGGTCTCTGGTCACCTTGGCAATAATTGAGGCTGCTGCAATGGAAGCTGAAAGCCTGTCCCCGTCGATAACCGGCACACAGGGAATCTCCGTCTTAGGTGCTCCGTTCCCGTCAACCAGCAAATAATCCGGCTGAACCTTTAAACTGCTGACAGCCCTTTGCATAGCCAGATAATCTGCCTGCAAAATATTCAGGCGGTCAATCTCCCCCGGCTCAGCCCGGCCGATGCCTACCGCCAGGGCATTGTCCATGATTACTTCATACAGATACTCCCGTTTTTTGCTGCTTAATTTTTTCGAATCGTTTAAACCGGCTATAAAAAAATCAGGCGGGAGGATAACGGCTGAAGCAATTACCGGTCCCGCTAAAGGACCCCGTCCGGCTTCATCAATGCCGGCAATATGCTTATACCCTCTTTGATACAATTTATTTTCATAAAGATACAGAGCAGCTACCCTCTCCCTTTCACCCTGCTTCTTTTGATAGCTCTTTAAATATTTCGCCGCCAAAAGCTGAGCCTTTTTCCGGCCGTCATTGTTTAAAGCAGCAAATAATTCCTCAGAAAAATCATCCTGCCGTAAAAACTCTGCTACTAAAGCCTCCAGCTCCCGGCAATTTTTCTTATCTATCTGCATCCCTTTATTCCCCTTCCGGTCGGTCAAGTATCAGCCTGCCTAACAAGCCCTTCCGGAACTCCTGAAGAATGACCTGAAATACCTTCATTTCATCCAGTTCGCCTCCGCTTCTCAGACAGCCTCTCCGGCGGCCTATCTGCTGAAACAGCTCATAAGGCAGAGAAGGCAGCTCAGCAAGCTTAAAGCGTTCCTGCAAAGAAACCGGATTTTCCTTTAAGAGATAATCCAAGAGCCACATAACGACCTCATCAAGCGGATAAACATCATCATTAATAGCACCCGTCACAGCCAGCTTGCGGCCGACCTCCTGATCCTCAAATTTAGGCCACAATACGCCCGGAGTATCCAACAGCTCCATATCATGCGCAATTTTTATCCATTGTTTACCTTTCGTCACTCCCGGCTTATTTCCTACCTTAGCACTGTTCTGTTTAGCTAATTTATTGATCAGAGAGGATTTTCCCACATTAGGTATGCCAAGGATCATTAACCTCATGGGTCTGGCTTTGCCTCTTTTCAGAACGATCTTCTCCATCTTGGCCCTCAGGACTTCACGTACGGCTGTCACCAGCTGCTTTATGCCCTTGCCGTCTAAAGAATTGATCGGCACAGCCTTTAAGCCCTGCCTGCCAAAATAAGCAATCCACTGCTTTAATCCGGCAGCATCAGCTAAATCAGCTTTATTTAAAACTAAAACACGAGGCTTATGGTTTATAATCTGGGCAAGCATAGGATTTCTGCTGCTTAGAGGAAGTCTGGCATCTAAAAGCTCCACTACCAGGTCAACAGCTTGCAGATTCTCCTTAATCAATCGTTTGGCCTTGGCCATATGACCGGGATACCATTGTATAACCCGCATATTTTCAGAGTTATCCTTTTCCATCTTGTTCTTTCCTTTCCTGGTGCTTAAGATTATAAAACAAACGATTATATTTCCGAAATTATACGCAAAATTTCAGAAACATAACCGTTTTCTGTAGCAAAACAAGTGCTGTACGGCTTACTTTCATAAGCAGCATTATTTCAGCATTCCCAAATGATTCAACGGCCAATATCTCACAAAGGCTCTGCCGATAACATTTTTCCGCGGAACACAGCCCCAGTAGCGGCTGTCCTCGCTGTTGTTGCGGTTATCGCCCAGACAGAAAAATTCCTCTGCCGGTACAGTATAAGGCCCAAAATCATTGTCATACAGCTCCGGCAAATAAGGCTGCTCCACCAGCTTGCCATCGATATAAAGCCTGCCCTTTTTCAATTCCACCGTTTCATTGCCCACAGCTATGACCCGTTTGATGAAATGGCGTTTAGGGTCAAGAGGAAAGCGAAAAACCATGATATCTCCTCTTTTCGGCTCAGTAAAACGATAGATAAATTTATTGACCAATACCCTGTCCCCCGGCATCAAGGTCGGAATCATTGAACCTGAAGGAATATAAAAAGCCTGAACCACAAAGGTAATTAAAAAAGCCGCAATTACTACGGAAGACAATACTGTTTCTATTAGTTCACGCAACTGCGACTTCTCCTTTTTCTTAGGTTTTTCCTGTTCTTTTTCCATAGTGCTCTCCTTTTAATACAATATCCATATAATAATAGGGACTAGTTGCCCAGTCCCTATCGTTAAATCTATCTTGATTTTTCTTTTACTCTTGCTGCCTTGCCTACTCTGTCTCTCAAGTAGTAAAGCTTAGCTCTTCTTACCTTACCGCGGCGAACAACTTTAATGTCTGCTACACGCGGTGAGTGCAATGGGAAGGTTCTTTCTACACCAATACCTTGAGAAATTTTTCTCACAGTAAAAGTTTCTCTGATACCACCATTTTTACGTTTAATAACGATACCTTCAAAAACCTGAATTCTTTCCTTGTTACCTTCAACAACCTTAACGGATACCTTTACTGTATCACCTATGTTAAAAGCAGGAACTTCTTGTTTTAACTGTTCTTTTTCCAAAACGTCCATAATATTCATCATTTGTTACCTCCTTCCCCTCAGGCATTCATTAACTTTTCCTCAATCCAAGCCAGAGGACTGCCCTTTTTCACAAATGCAATTATACCATATATAGCCCAAAAACTCAACCCTTTTTCAGCTCTTTTTTTATCTCCTGACAGAGTCGTATCTCTTCCTGACTTAACTCCTTTTGTTCAAGCAGATCGGGCCGCTTTAAAAAGGTCCGGCGCAAAGCTTCCTTCCTGCGCCACAGAGCAATATTTTCATGATGTCCGCTCAAAAGAACCTCGGGAACCTTATAGCCTGAAAATTCAGCCGGCCTGGTATACTGCGGATAATCCAGAAGACCATTGTAAAAGGAATCCTGAATTACCGAGTCGATTTCCTTGACCACTCCGGGAATCATGCGGGACAGGCTGTCAATAACGACTAAAGCAGGCAGCTCACCGCCGGTAAGCACATAATCTCCTATTGATATTTCCTCATCAACCAGATAATCACGCACTCTTTCATCTACTCCCTCATAGTGGCCGCAGATAAACAGCAAATGCTCCTCATGCGCCAGCGCCCTGGCTTTAGGCTGAGAAAAGACCTCTCCCTGCGGACACATGAGTATGACCTTAGTCTTGTCCTGTCTCAGTGAATTTACTGCCCGAAAAATCGGCTCCGGCTTCATCAGCATACCGGCACCACCCCCATAAGGGTAGTCATCTACTGTCTGATGCTTATCCTGAGTAAAATCACGCAGATTATGCACCCTGACCTCCAAAAGCCCCTTATCAGCAGCTCTTTTGAGAATGCTTTGCTGTAAGGGAACAGCTACCATCTCCGGAAAAATAGTTATCACATCAATTAACATAGGCCCTCCAAAGGAACAATAGTCATTCTTTTTTCCGCCAGATTAATCTCCTGCACCACATCACGAATAGCCGGAATCAGAATCTCTTTGCCCTCACGGTGCAGAACATACACATCATTAGCATAAAGCTGCAGCACATCATCAATTTTACCCCAAAACTCACCGGAAACAGTATAAACGTCAAGGCCGATAATATCACGCAGAAAATAATGGCCCTCCGGCAGAGCAACCGCCTCATCTTCACTCACCTTCAGATAGACCTGGCGCAGAGGCTCTACGGCATTGCGGTCATCATAGCCTTCAAAGCTTAAAACGACCATATTCTTCTGATAGGCAGCAGACTTAACCCTGACCTCCTGCAAGCCCTCCGGCAAAGCAAGATAAACCCTTTCCAGCTCCTCAAACCTTTCCGGATAATCAGTCAGCGGATAGACCTTCACCTGTCCCTTAATGCCTTTAGGCGCAACTATTTGACCGATAATAAAATATTCTTCTGCCATCTTAACGTATTTCCAAAATTATGCCGTCTTCAACTATAATTTCAGACTTAGCCATCACGTCAGTCAGATTATCTCCTACTTTTATTTCTGATACACTGTCCAGAGTACCCTGATTTACCAATTCACCAAGCGGTGTATTCATGATTTCAGCAATTCTCTTTTTCAGGCTTTCCTGATTCTGCATCAATTTTTCTTTTTCCAAAGAAATCTGTTGTCTGACAACTACTGCCTGTCCCGGATTATTCTTGCTCAATTGACCTACCAGCATAGTCATCTTTTCATCCAGGCGCTTCAAATCACCGTCTAAATTACTGATTACTTCCTGTAAGTCAGCAATCATGGCTTTTTTCAGCTTATCAGTCATTTTAGCCTTTACATTAACCTTTTTAATAATATTCATCATAATTAACCTCCTTTTTTTAATATAACAAAGGTTAGAGATAATCATACCTCTAACCTGACGTTTTAAATAATTTCAACGATTACTTTTTTTCTTTCTTTGACCGCAGCCGCTTTCACTACATTGCGTATAGCTTTGGCAATTCTCCCCTGCTTGCCGATAACTTTACCGACATCATCAGGAGCGACCTTCAGCTCCAGCAGCAAAGAGCGTTCACTGTTAACTTCATTGACTTCAACAGCATCCGGCTCATCCACTAAAGATTTGGCCAGAAATTCTACCAGTTCTTTCATAGGATCTCTGCCTCCTAAGCTTTTTTCTTAGTATCAGCAAATTTGTCCCAAACACCAGCGATACCTAAAATTCTTTTTGCTGTATCTGAAGGTTGTGCACCTTTTCCTAACCAAGCCAGGGCTTTTTCTTCATCAACTTTAATATCAGCAGGTTCTGTTAAAGGATTATAAGTACCAAGAATTTCGATAAATTTACCATCTCTAGGCGCTCTGGAATCAGCTACTACTAATCTGTAAAAAGGTCTCTTCTTAGCACCCATTCTTGTTAATCTAATTCTAACAGCCATTTTTTCACCTCCCTTAAATAAGTCCAAATTTTATTTCAAAAAAGGCAATATGCCTCCCTTTTTGGCTAACTTCTCTAAATTGGTCAGCTGCTTCATCATCTTGCGGGCCTGGTCAAACTGCTTCAAAAGACGATTTACCTCCTGCACCGTAGTCCCGCTTCCGGCAGCGATCCTCTTTCTTCTGCTGCCGTCAACTATTTCCGGCTTCTGTCTTTCTTCCCTGGTCATAGAGCAGATGATAGCCTCTACTCTCTTCATTTGACCGGCATCAACCTTCATGTTTTTCAGCTGCTTTAAATTGCCCATGCCGGGCATCATCGCCAGAATATCTTCCAATGGTCCCATTTTGCTCATCTGCCGCATCTGGTCTAAAAAATCCTCCAGATTAAACGACTGAGTTTTCAGCTTCTCATGCAGCTTTTCCGCCTTGCTTTGATCAAAATTGGCCTGTGCCTTTTCAATCAAAGTCAGCATATCGCCCATGCCGAGGATTCTGGAAGCCATGCGGTCAGGATGAAATATTTCCAGGGCATCTAATTTTTCACCTAAACCGACAAATTTTATCGGCTTGCCGGTTACTGCCTTAATGGAGAGAGCCGCCCCGCCTCTGGCATCGCCGTCTAACTTAGTCAGGATTAATCCGTCAACGCCTAAAGCATTGTCAAAGGACTCGGCTACATTGACTGCATCCTGCCCGGTCATCGAATCGACTACCAGCAGTATTTCATGCGGATGAACCTCCTGTTTAATATCCTTTAATTCATTCATCAGCTCTTCATTTATATGCAGCCTGCCGGCTGTATCAATGATGACTAAATCGCGTCCGGTGCTTAAAGCCTGCTCAATCCCTGCTTTAGCTATATCAACCGGGCTTAATTTATCGCCCATGGCAAAGACAGGCACCTTCAGCTTTTCTCCCAGAACCTGCAATTGCTTAATGGCAGCCGGACGATAAACGTCACCGGCTATCAAAAGAGGCTTTTTCCCCTGCTTCATGAGGGAATTGGCCAGCTTGCCGGCGGTAGTTGTCTTACCTGCCCCCTGCAGACCGACCAGCATTACGACAGTCGGCGGCTTGGAGGAAATGGTGATTTTGCTTTCAGTTCCGCCCATCAGCTCGCACAGCTCGTCATTTACTATTTTTATAACCTGCTGGCCCGGAGTCAGGCTCTCTAAGATTTCCTGCCCTAAGGCTTTGGCTTTAACTGTCTTTATAAAATCCTTGACTACCTTAAAGCTTACATCGGCTTCTAAGAAAGCCAGCCTTACTTCTCTTAAGGCCAAGTCAAGATCAGCTTCTGTAAGTTTTCCCTTTTTTCTTAATTTGCCCAATACATCCTGTAACTTTTCCGATAAGTTCGCAAACATTACGCTGCTCCCTTCCTCTTAGCATAAAACCTAAATTTGCTTAAATTCCTTAAGCGACTTCTCTATAAAATCAATTACCTCTTCTTTAGAAGCAGAAGAAGATTTCAGCCTGGTCAGCGAAGCAATAATTTCCGCCAAGGCTTTCCTTTCATTATCAAATCGCTGTACTAATTGTAATTTCGCTTCATACGACTGCAATAAATGCTCACTGCGCTTAATGATGTCATATACGGCCTGTCTGGTAGTGCCGCTTTCTTCACTGATTTCGCCTAATGAAAGATCATAATAATAATACAGCTCTAAATAATGCCGCTGCTTTTCCGTCAAAAGCTGACCGTAAAAGTCATAAAGCACAGGTATTTCATTTAATTTATCCTTCATCAAACTAGCTCATTTCTGTTAAGGTTATATACTTTACATTGCTAAGTATAAACCACAATCGTTTTTCTGTCAAGCATTTTCCCCAAATAAAGCTGTAACAAATTTCTCAGAGTCAAACTCCTGCAAATCATCTACCCCTTCGCCAACTCCGATAAACTTGATTGGCAGTCCCAATTCCGCTCCAATCGCGATAACTACCCCGCCTTTAGCAGTTCCGTCCAGCTTAGTCAGCACAATGCCGGTTACATCAACGGCTTCCTTGAAATTTTTCGCCTGACTAAGACCGTTTTGTCCCGTAGTAGCATCGAGAACCAGCAGAACCTCAGAAGGAGCAGAGCCGGTTTCTCTTTCCACTATTCTTTTTATTTTCTTTAATTCTTCCATCAGGTTATCCTTAGTATGCAGCCTGCCTGCTGTATCAACGATAATTATTTCACTTTTTCTCGCCTTAGCCGCCTGCAGGGCATCAAAAACTACTGCTCCCGGGTCAGCCCCTTCATGATGCTTTATTACATCAACATTGGCTCGATTCCCCCAGACCTCCAGCTGCTCAATCGCCGCAGCCCGAAAGGTATCAGCCGCAGCGATCAATACCTTCCTGCCCTCATTGCGGAACTTAGTCGCAATCTTGCCGATGCTGGTCGTTTTGCCGACACCATTCACCCCAACGACCAGAATAACTGCCGGATTGCCCTCTAAACGCAAAACAGACTTTTCCTGCTGCAAGATCAAAGCGATTTCCTTTTGCAGCCAGCCCTTTACCTCACTGCTGTCGGCAATCTCCTTCTTCTTATAAGCCGCTCTCAGCTTATCGACCAACTCCATAGTCGTTTTTATCCCCACATCAGCCTGAATCATAGTTTCCTCCAGCTCCTCCAGAAGCTCCTCATCGATCGGCTTTCTGCCGGTAAATATTTCTTCAACCTTTTCCACAAATCCCTGACGGAATTTATTTAATCCTGCTTTTAATTTACTGAACATACTCCTTCTCTCCTTCATAATTTTCTAATTTAACTGACAGCAAACTCGACACACCATTTTCCATAGTTATCCCATACAAGGCATCAGCAATCTCCATCGCGCCTTTTCTGTGGGTTATCATTATAAACTGCACTGTCTCCGCCATTTCCTTCAGCAGCTCAGCCACCCGCTGAACATTCTTATCATCCAAAGCAGCATCAGCTTCATCCAAGAGACAGAACGGGCTGGGTCTCACCTCAAGAATAGCTAAAAGCAAAGCCACAGCCGTCAAGGCTTTTTCCCCGCCTGACAATAAGGATAAGGACTGTAATTTTTTACCCGGCGGCTGTACCATTACCTCTACTCCGGAGGTAAGCACTGCCTGAGGCTCAGACAAAAAGAGCTGAGCACTGCCGCCGCCGAAAAGCTGCTGAAAGGTTTTGGCAAAAGCTTCTTTAATAGCAGCAAAGGCAGTAAGAAAATTTTTTTCCATTATTTCATCCAGCTCCAGCAGCAAAGTGTCGAGTGAGCTTCTGGCATCCTTTAAATCAGTATACTGAACGTCTAAAAAGCTGTATCTTTCTTGTAATTTGTTAAATTCCTCGACAGCACCCAGATTGACCGTACCTAATTCATTGATTTTCCGGCGGTACAGAGCT
>JBJDXG010000272.1:0-2390 GCA_051866555.1 bacterium
ATTTCCGGAAAATGATCCGCCGGAAATGCAGGTGATTTTAGTTGGGGTAAAAAGAAGTCTGATCAATGAATATTTAGAAATTGCCAAGCATGCTGAGCTTAGTCTGGATTCTATCGAGGTTACGCCTTTCTCTTTCCTCAGAGTTTTAGATGCTGATAAAATAACCGGTACGGCAGCTCTGCTCAATGTAGTCAATGATAATACGGAAATGATGATTATCAGCGATGGTATGCTGCGCTTTAATCGGGTGATTGAAAATACACGGCATGAGGATTTAGTTATTGATATTCAGCGTTCTCTTGACTTTTATCGTACACAGTATCGGGATAACCCGGTAGAGAAGATAATTATTTCCGGGGCCTACAGCGGTTTAAATGAGCTTATTCAAATGCTGGCTGAGGTATTGCAGATACCGATAGAAAAAGCAAATTTGATGAATAAAATCAAAATAAATGCGAAGTTTGATAAATTTTATATTAATGATCAGCTTCCTTCTATGGCGGCTGGACTGGGACTTGCTCTGAGAAAAGAAAGGTAGGATATAATTAAACAATGCTGAATCAAGATATCATAGAAAAATACTATCAGCTTCGCGATCAGCTGATTGCCAGGCATTATACAGTCTTAAATCCTGAACAAAGAGAAGCAGTTTTAACGGCAGAGGGGCCTCTCCTAATTTTGGCCGGGGCAGGTTCTGGCAAAACCTCTGTTTTAGTAAACCGAATAGCTAATCTGCTGCGCTTTGGCTCTTCCTATAAAAGCCGGTATTATCCGGCCGACTTATCGGAGGATGATTTGGGACTTTTAAACGATTATTTAACGAGGGAAGAATGCGGTAAGGGCGAGATGCCGGAATATATAGCTTACTTTATGGAAGAAAAGCGGGTAAAGCCGGAAAATATTTTAGCTGTGACCTTTACGAATAAAGCGGCCAAGGAGATGCAGGAGAGAGTTGCTGCTTTAGTCGGGGAGGCCGGCAGAAAGGTATTGCTGACTACCTTTCATTCTCTGGCAGTCAGGATATTAAGGCGCTTTATTGATCGCTTGGGGCAGGAACGCAATTTTGTTATTTATGATACGGGTGATCAGCTTTCTTTGCTGAAGGAATGTCTTAAGGAAATGAACATCGATCCTAAGAAGTTTTCCCCTAGTATGTTTTTAGGCAAAATCAGCAAAGCTAAAAATGAGCTTTTGACTCCGGAAGGCTTTCAAAGGCAGGCGGCTGACTTTAATGCTGAAATAGCGGGACAGGTCTATCAGCTTTATCAACAAAAGTTAGCAGCTAATAATGCGCTTGATTTTGATGATCTCCTGATGAAGACAGTGCAGCTTTTTAAAGCTTCTCCGGAGGTTTTAGCCTATTATCAGGAAAAATTTCGTTATATAATGGTTGATGAATACCAGGATACGAACCAGGTGCAGTATCAGATGGTGCGCCTGATGTCGGCTGAATCCCAGAATATTTGTGTAGTCGGCGATGAGGATCAGTCGATTTATGGCTGGCGGGGAGCCGATATCCGCAATATTTTAGATTTTGAACGCGATTATCCGAGCGCTAAAGTAGTAAAGCTGGAAAAAAATTATCGTTCTACTCAAACTATTTTAGATGCAGCCAACAGTGTAATAGATAATAATACCGAGCGGAAAAAGAAAAAGCTCTGGTCAGAAAAAAAGGGAGCTGAGAAAATAACCTATTATAAGGCCTCTGACCAGTATGATGAGGCTGGTTTTGTCGTTTCACAGGTGATGGATCTAGTGAGAAATGAAGGCCGGCGCTTTGGCGACTGTGCTGTATTATACCGGACTAATGCGCAGTCACGTGCCTTTGAGGAGGTCTTTATGCGTCAGGGACTGCCTTATCAGATCGTCGGCGGGACTAAGTTCTATGACCGTAAGGAGATAAAGGATGTCATGGCCTATCTTAAGGTCTTATTTAATCCGCTCGATACAGTAAGCATGCTGCGGATCATTAATGTACCGAAAAGGTCCTTAGGAGCGGCTTCAATTGCCAAGGTGGCTGATTATGCCAGGGAAAACGGGCTCAATTTTAATGAGGCTCTCTGGAAGGTGGATGAAATCGCTGCTCTTTCTGCCAGAACGAGGAATTCTTTTAAAAAGTTCCTGGCACTTTTGGCGGATTTGCAGCAGTCGGAAGGGTCGGTGCGGGAGTTGATGACTAAGGTTATTAAGGATACCGGCTATCTGGCAGACCTGGAGAAGGAAAATACTTCTGAGGCGGAGGACAGAATTGATAATTTACAGGAATTTTTATCAGTAGCTGAGGAATTTGACCAAAAGGAAGACAATGGGGGACTGGCAGGGTTCTTAGAACAGATTTCTTTAGTCTCTGATCTTGATTCCTTAGGTGAGGGAGAAAACGGGGTAGTGCT
>JBJDXG010000273.1:0-10329 GCA_051866555.1 bacterium
TTTGATTTTTTCCTTAAGTTCCTCTTTTATATCATTGACCGTATCCTTAAAGCGTTCCTTGATCTTGCTGATAATGCCCTTATCCTGATTGCTTCCCTTAGGCAGTGCTTCGCCCGAAGCCTGCGCAAACTGATAAAGCAGCTCTCTTTGCGTATCATTAAGCTTAGTCGGCACAACAACTCTCACCTGAACATGCAGATCCCCCTTAATCTGCGGGTCTCTGACATGCGGCATTCCCTTGCCCTTCATTCTGAAATAAGTCATATTCTGAGTTCCGGCAGGAATTTTCAAAGTCGCCTTTTTATCAATCTCCAAGGTCGGTACCTCAATTTCATCTCCTAAAGCAGCCTGCACAAAGGAAATATCGGTCTTATAATAAATATCCATGCCATCACGCTGGAACTGAGGATGCGGCTTTACTCTGATATAGATATACAAATCGCCGTTAGGACCGCCTAAAATACCATTGTCTCCTTCACCGGAAATCCGCAGCTTAGAGCCTGTATCAACTCCGGCAGGTACCTTGACCTTGACTCTCTTCTGCTTCTTCACTCTTCCCTGTCCGTTGCAGTCAGGACAAGGAGCCTCTATAATCTTGCCCTTGCCATGACACTTGGTACAGGTACGGGAATTAACAAACTGACCAAACGGGGTATTCTGAACCGTCTGTTCCTGCCCTGTTCCATGACACTGCGGACAAGGCACAGCCTTAGAGCCTGCTTTAGCTCCGGAACCGTTGCAGCTCTTGCAGTTTTCCGTACGAGGAATATTAATCTCTCTCTCCATGCCAAAAGCAGCTTCCAAAAAGCTGATATCCATCTCATACTGCAAATCAGCACCTTTTCTCGGCCCATTTCTGCGGCTGGCACCGCCGCGTCCGCCAAAGAACATATCAAAAATGCTGCCCAAATCACCCATATCGCCAAAGCCGGCTCCTCCGGCCCCAAAATTAGGATCGTTAGCCGCATGGCCAAACTGGTCGTATCTGGCTCTTTTATCAGCATCACTCAGCATTTCATAAGCTTCAGTAACTTCCTTGAATTTCGCTTCAGCCGAAGCGTCATCCTTATTAACGTCAGGATGATATTTTCTGGCCAGCTTCCGATAAGCCTTTTTGATTTCATCCTCACTGGCATTTTTATTGACCCCTAAAACTTCATAATAATCTCTTTTACTCAAAATTTATCCACCACCCATATAAAAGGAAAGGGCAGAAATCCTTTTTCTGCTCTCAGATTCTGCCCTCCTATTTTTTATTTATTGTCATCTTCCTTGATTTCATATTCCGCATCTACAGTTTGCCCGTCATCAGGATTTGCTCCGGCTGCATTGCCGCCGTTAGGCGCTTGCTGGTTAGCCTCCTGATACATTGCTGTAGTTACCGCATAGGTTGCTTGAGCTAAAGCTTCTGTTTTAGCTTTAATATCTTCCACATTGTTGCCTTCCAAAGCCTTCTTCAGTTCATCCTTGGCTTTTTCAATGTTACCTTTTTGCTCAGCAGTTACCTTATCTTTAAAGTCATTCAAAGCTTTATCCGCTGCATAAATCAAGCTGTCTGCCTGATTGCGGGCTTCGATTTCTTCCTTGCGTTTCTTATCCTCATCAGCATAAGCTTCCGCATTCTTAACCATCTCATCAATTTCACTGTCACTAAGTCCGGTAGAGTTAGTAATAGTGATTTGCTGTTGATTACCTGTTGCCATATCCTTAGCTGATACATTAACAATACCGTTGGCATCCAAATCAAAGCTTACTTCAATTTGCGGAATTCCTCTTGGTGCAGGCGGAATATTAGTCAATTGGAACTTGCCTAAAGTCTTATTATATTGAGCTAACTCACGTTCACCCTGCAAAACGTGTATTTCTACACTGGTTTGATTATCAGCAGCAGTAGAGAAAATTTGGCTCTTAGAAGTAGGAATAGTAGTATTTCTTTCAATAATCTTAGTAAATACACCGCCCATAGTTTCAATACCTAAGGATAATGGAGTTACATCAAGCAGCAGGACATCCTTTACTTCTCCGCCTAATACCCCGCCTTGAATAGCAGCCCCGATAGCTACACATTCATCAGGATTCAATCCCTTGTGCGGCTCATGACCGGTCAGATTCTTGATAGCTTCCTGTACAGCCGGAATTCTGGTTGAACCTCCGACTAAAACTACCTTGCTGATTTCATTCATTTGCAGACCAGCATCCTTAATCGCCTGTCTGGTTGGCTCTAAGGTCTTTTCTACTAAATCAGCAGTTAATTCTTCAAATTTAGCACGAGTAATAGTCATTTCCAAATGCTTAGGTCCGTCTGCTCCCATAGTGATAAACGGCAGGCTGACAGGACGAGTTACTACACCGGATAAATCTATTTTTACCTTTTCAGCTTCATCCTTTAAACGTTGTAAAGCAATTTTATCGGCCTTCAAATCAATTCCCTGTTCCTTCTTAAATTCACTGGCCATATAGTCGATCAATCTTTGGTCGAAGTCATCCCCGCCCAAACGGTTGTTACCGCTAGTAGCCTTTACTTCAAAAACACCGTCGCCGATTTCCAGAATAGAAACATCGAAGGTTCCTCCTCCTAAGTCATATACCAGAATAGTTTGGTCTGATTCCTTATCCAGACCATAAGCTAAGGAAGCCGCAGTAGGTTCATTAATAATTCTCAATACATTCAGACCTGCGATCTTACCGGCATCACGAGTAGCTTGTCTTTGGCTGTCAGTAAAATAAGCCGGTACAGTAATAACCGCTTCAGTTACAGGCTCTCCCAAGTAGCTTTCAGCATCTGATTTTAATTTTTGCAGAATGATAGCAGATATTTCCTGTGGAGTAAACTGCTTATCATCGATTTTTACTTTATAATCTGTACCCATTTCTCTCTTAATAGAAATGATAGTATGGTCAGGATTAGTTACTGCCTGTCTTTTAGCTACCTGACCTACTAATCTTTCACCATCTTTAGAAAAAGCTACGACTGATGGAGTTGTTCTTGCCCCTTCCGGATTAGGAATAACTACCGGCTGACCACCTTCCATAACAGCAACAGCTGAATTTGTTGTTCCTAAGTCAATACCTATGATTCTTCCCATAATAAAAACCTCCTTAAAATTATCTTTAATTTATTATTGTGCTATTTTAACTAAAGCAGGACGCAGAAGCTTATTATTTAACTTATAGCCCTTCTGCAAAATCTCAATAACCGTATTGCTTTCTACTCCCTCTTCTGCCGGTTCCTGCATTAATACCTGATGACAATGAGGATCGAATAAAATTCCTGTTTCGTCGATAACCGCAACACCCTCTTTAGTCAAGGTTTCCTGCATCTGCTTCAAAACCATTTTAACTCCTGAAAGCAAGCCTTCTGACTCACCTTCAGCCGCAGCACAGGCTCTTTCCAAATTATCTACTAAAGGCAGCAGGCTGGTAATCAAAGACTCATTAGCGTTCTTTATCAGCTCACTGCGCTCTTTAGCTGTTCTCTTTTTATAATTATCAAAATCGGCATACAGACGCTGCAAGCGATTATTACATTCATCAAGCTTTTCCTGCAAAGGATTTACCTCCTCTGCCGCCTCTTCTTCTTCAACTATTTCTACATCAGCTGCTTCGCTTTCGCTTTCCAGCATCTCTTTTTCCTGTTCACTCACAATCTTTCCTCCACCCTCTAAATATTTTATTATTCAGCATTCGGATCATGTCTTTTCTTAATAATAGTATTGATCCGCAGAATAGCCTCAGCAGCCTCTCCGGCAGCCTGCAGGGCATGCAGCTTCACCGGCACAGGGTCAACCACCCCCATCTCCAGCATATCCTCCAGTTTGCCGGTATCACAGTTTAAAGCAAGCGAGGATTTCTGTCTTTCAGTCTGAGCTCCCAAAACATCACCCAGAGCCTCCAGAGAATTAAAGCCGGCATTGCTGACGATCTGTTCAAAAGGCCGTCTTAAAGCCGTTATCACACAATCCATACCATAGACAGCCATCCCCTTAGTTTTAACCTTCAGCTTCTCCAGCTCCAGCGAAGCCGCCAGCTCAACAGCGCCTCCGCCGGAAACAATTCCTCCGTTCCAGGCTGCCTGCACTGCGGAAGCAGCATCCTCGGCTATCCGCCGACTTTCCTCCAGAACCTCTTCAGTCGCTGCACCAACCGTCAGCACCGCCTCCGGCTTGCCAACACCGCCTTTGATCTTTATCTGCTCCAGCTTGCAGTCATAATATACTGCCTCTGCCCTGCCCAAAGCTGCCTCAAGCTGAGCTGAGCTCTTATTCAACGCCGTTTTTTTCAGCAGATGGGCACCTGTATGTTCAGCCGTTTTATGTAATTCCCCGGTCATTACCCGCTGAACGACCATGATTCCCGCATCAAGCAAAAACTCCTCTGCCCTCTCCGACAAGCCGCGGTCCAAGAGGACAACATCAGCTCCAATCTCCTTTATCTTCTGCAAATTATGCAGAAACTGCTGCTGCAGTTCCAGATAACGATTAAAACCGGCTTCACTGGCTAAGGCTTCCTCTTCTATTTTTTCCGGCTCCAGAGCATCATCAAAAATCATAATCTTAGCTTCTTTAATAGGAGCAAGGTCTAAACGGTTAAGCGGCTTTTTTTGCAGCATAGTGCCTAAAAAAACCTCAGGCTTTGCCCCAACCACCGCCTTAACACATTCAGCCAGCTTAAAATCAGGCTCCTTAAGCTTCTCAGAGCCTAAAATGCGGCAGGCCTCTAAAACCAAATCAGCAATTTCCTCCCGGCCGCGCCCGGCAACCAGGGCTGCCTTTCGCAGCAAAGGGTCAGTCAGTGAATTTAAAGCAAGGCCTTCTGACTGAATAAATTTCTGAGCTTCAGCAACTGCCAGCTTGATTCCTTCAATGATCCTCGTAATCGGAACTCCGCGGGCAGCCTGATTAACGCCCTCGCCAATCATGGCCCCGGCCATAACTGTTGCCGTTGTCGTCCCATCTCCCACCTTATCCTCCTGGGCCTGAGCTATTTTAATCATCATCCTGGCAGCAGGATGAGTAACATCCATCTCTTCTAAGATAGTCACTCCGTCATTAGTAATAATCACATTGCCAAACTGATCTACCAGCATAGTATCAAGACCCTTGGGGCCGATAGTGCCTTCAACCGCCGAGGCAATCGCCCGAATAGCACCGGCATTAGTTAAAAGAGCAGACAGCCGGTCATCAACTTCGCTGTTATTCGTCACTTGCTTTACTGTGCTCATAATTGCCTCCTAACGCATCCTGCTTAAGATTTCGCCCAGCATTTTAGCTACATATTCTACAGCAGTAATAACCTTACTGTATTCCATTCTCGTCGGCCCAACTACTCCGATAGTACCGAAGGTCTCCCCGCTCACCTGATAAGAAGCGGTAACAATGCTGCAGTCATTCATTTCCCAGTATTTATTTTCCTCACCGATAATAATGGAAAGCTCACCTTTTTTGCTGCTCTCCGATAAGATCTTAGCTATCGGTGAGTTCTGCTCCAAAACATTAAGCAGCGATCTGAATTTATCTAAATCCTTAAACTCAGGATGATCTAAAATTTTACCCGTTCCCTCATAATAAACCTTATCCTCCGGATAATCAAGAGCCTGATGAAATAATTTCATAGTCTGCTCCAGAATATCAGACCCCAAGCGGATACTCTTTTCAATCTCCTTCCAACCCAGAGTCTCAATCTTTTCCAAGCTGGCTCCCTGAAATTTTTTATTCAGCATCCAGGAGATGGTCTCCAGCTGCTCCTGTTCGATTTTCTTCTCAATTTCAATAATTTTATTGCGTATCAAACCGGTATTCGTAATCATAACCGCCATGATGGTTTTTTCATCAAGCAACAGTAATTTTAGCTGCTTAAAGGTGCTTTCCTGCCACCTTGGCCCCTGAGCTACTGAAATGTAATTGGTTATCTCGGAAAGCAGCTTGGTAGCCTCCTGAATCAAAACATCGCTCCGCTGCTTTTCTTCATATTTATGATTGATTAATTCAGTTTCACTCTCAGTCAGCTCTGCCTTAGGCATCAGGCAGTCAACATAATAGCGATATCCCTTCTGCGAAGGAATCCGACCGGAAGAAGTATGCGGCTGAAGCAAAAAACCCTGTTCCTCTAAATCAGCCATTTCATTACGTATCGTGGCTGCGCTGATTCCCAAATCATAATTGCGGGAAAGATTGCGGGAACCAACCGGCTCTGCATTATGTACATAACTCTCAACAATCGCCTGCAAAATCAACTTTTTCCGTTCGTTCATTACTTCCACCTCTTAGTTAGCACTCATTAAAGGTGAGTGCTAATACTTCTACCATAAAAAATAGCACTTACCTTGCGATTTGTCAAGAGATTGCTTAAAAAAATTCTGCAAAAACTAAATTAGCCAGCAGCAAACCTTTTTTAGTTAATCTTATTCTATCCTTATTTTCCATGATTAGACCTGAATTATGCATTTTTTCTAAAGGAACAGCATAAACTTCTGTAATTTTATGCTGAAACCTGTTCTCAAAATCCTCCTTCAGCACTCCTTCATACAAGCGCAGCCCCTGCATCATCGTTTCCGCCATAGCGGTTTTAAGGCTCAGCTTTTCCTCTTCTTCTATCGGCTTAAGGCCAGAAACCAAATATTTTATATATATATCCGGACGGTTAAAATTAAACCAGCGTTTACCCTGATAATGCGAATGAGCACCTGCCCCAAAGCCCCAGTATTCTGCATTATGCCAGTAAACCAGATTATGCCTGCATTGTTTATTGCTTTTCGCAAAATTAGAAATTTCATAATGCTTATACCCCTGACTCTTGAGGTAATCCATCGTCATTTCATACATCAAAAGATCGGTTTCCTCATCTGCTGCCTGAAATTGGCCCCGGTCATAAGCTGCCTTTAAGGGAGTTCCTTCTTCAAGCACCAGATTATAAGCAGAAATATGCTCCGGCTGCAAAGCCGCTGCCTGCCTCAGAGTTTCCTGCCATTCAGCCACACTCTGACCGGGAAGAGCAAACATAAAATCAAGATTGATATTGTCAAAGCCCGCCTTTCTCGCCAAAGCATAATTAGCCAGAAATTCCTCTTTCGTATGTATTCTACCCAAAAATTTTAAATATTTTTCCGATAAAGACTGTACGCCGAAGCTAAGCCGATTAACTCCGTTTTCCTTCAGCATCAGGAGCTTGTCATAATTTACTGTGCCCGGATTAGCTTCAACTGTGATCTCCGCCTCCGGCGTAAGGATAAACACCTCGCGGCAAGTCCGCAGAATTTCTTCTAATTGGGCAGAGGTAAGGCAGGTGGGAGTTCCTCCGCCTAAAAAAAGGCTGGAAACAGGAAAAAGGAAAGGATCATTTTCCTTTCCCCAAATTCTTATTTCCTTTTTTAAAGCCTGAACAAATTCGTCCGGACAAAATTCCGTTTTATTATAAGAATTAAAAGCACAGTAATTGCATTTCTTCAAGCAAAATGGTATATGCAGATAAACAGCAGCCATTATTCGATCTCCAAAAGAGCCAGGAAGGCTTCCTGCGGAATTTCCACACTGCCTATCTGTTTCATCCGCTTTTTACCCTCTTTTTGTTTTTCGAGCAGCTTTCTCTTGCGGGAAATATCTCCGCCATAACATTTTTGCAGCACGTTTTTCCGCATAGCCTTTACTGTTTCACGGGCGATAACCTTATTGCCGATAGCTGCCTGCAAAGGCACCTCAAACATCTGGCGCGGAATGATTTCCTTCAGCTTCTCAACCAATTGTCTGCCCCGACTGGCCGCCTTATCCCGATGCACGATAAAGGATAGAGCATCTACCGGTTCAGAATTAACTAAGATATCCAGCTTGACCAAATCTGATTCCTGATAGGAAGACAATTCATAGTCAAAGGAAGCATAGCCCCGGGACCTTGACTTCAGCTGGTCAAAAAAGTCCATGATTATCTCCCCTAAAGGCAGCTGATAAGTCAGCATTACTCTGTTCTCATCCAAATATTCCATATTAGAAAAAATACCGCGTCTGTCCTGGCAAAGATCCATCAAGGTTCCCACATAGGTATTCGGTACGATAATCGTCGCCTTAACGTAAGGCTCCTGAATGGACTGAATCGTGGTCACCGGCGGCAGATCAGACGGATTATCAATTTCAATCATTTCTTTATTAGTCTTTATTACCCGATAAATAACGCTCGGTGAAGTAGCTAAGAGAGATAAATCATACTCTCTTTCTAAGCGCTCCTGAATTACATCCATGTGCAGAAGGCCTAAAAAGCCGCAGCGAAAGCCAAAGCCTAAAGCTGCCGAGGTTTCCGGCTCATAAGTCAAAGAAGCATCATTTAGTTGCAGCTTAGACAAAGCATCCTTCAGATTATCATAATCAGCACTGTCAATAGGATACAGACCGCAGAAGACCATTGGAGTAACCTTACGATAGCCTTCCAGCGGTACAGCTGCCGGCTTTGCCGCATCAGTAACCGTATCCCCGACCTGCGTGTCAGCTACGTTCTTGATACTGCCGGCAAAATAGCCAACCTCTCCAACTCCCAGCCGATTTATCGGAATCATCGTCGGACTGAAGACTCCGACCTCATTGACTTCTATTTCTTTACCGGTAGCCATCATTTTTACCGTCATGCCCGGCTTTAAACAGCCCTCCACTATTCTGATATAAACGATGACCCCTTTATAAGCATCAAAATGTGAATCGTAAATCAAAGCCCTGAGCGGTTCTTCCTCTTCCCCGGCTGGATAAGGTATCCGCTCCACAACAGCCTCCAGTATATCCTCTATGCCTATTCCGGCTTTAGCACTGCATAGGATAACCTCGTCCTGCGATATACCGATTAGATCCTCAACTTCCTTTTTTACTCTTTCCGGCTCTGCACTGGGCAAATCAATTTTATTGATTACCGGAATAATCTCCAGATTATGATCTAAGGCCAGATAAAGATTAGCCAGGGTCTGAGCTTCTACCCCCTGAGTCGCATCAATAACCAGTATAGCGCCTTCACAGGCAGCCAGACTTCTTGATACTTCATAGGTAAAGTCCACATGTCCCGGCGTATCAATAAGATTAAGAATATATTCCTGACCGTCCCGGGCTGTATAAAGCAAGCGGGCTGATTGTGCCTTAATCGTAATCCCGCGTTCTCTTTCCAGATCCATATTATCTAAAACCTGTTCATCCATCTCTCTTTCCGATAAGGTGCCTGTTTTTTCTAATAGACGATCCGCTAGAGTAGATTTGCCATGATCTATATGAGCAATGATAGAAAAATTTCTGATTTTCTCCGGAGAAACAGATTGGTTTTTTAACATAGTTTACCTCCAATTATGTATCTAATTCAGCTTTCAAGCCTAAAGCCTGCATCCTGCCGTCTTTGTCAATATATAATTCAAAGCTCTTTAAAGACTGCATATTGCGGTAAATCCTTTCCCCCACCTTGAGCACAGCTCCGGCATGAATCAGACCTACCTCTATTTTTTTATCTGCCGGAACCTCCACATAGGTCGGAGAGGCTGATGATGGACAGCCTAATTCCTGAATCGTAATATTATCCTTGGCAATAGCCCGTCCTCCCCGAAATATGCCGGGAGTTCCCTGCACAGTTATTACCCCGCGGCTGAGCAAAGTCGAATTGTAGCATCCGCTGCCTAAAATATTAATATTGCCGCTGGATTCGATCCGCGAATTTTGCGCATAATGGCAGACAACCGAGCAGGAATCATTGTCATAGTTCGATCTCAGCTCTTTAATTAAAGCCACGGTAGCATTATAAATTGCCGCCAGCTTATTTATTTTATCAGGACCATGTCCCTGACAATCCACTATTACTTGTAAATTCTTTATTGCATCAGGTTCTAAAAATTTTTCAGCAATTTTATAATTCTTAGCTATAATACCAATATTATTGAAGAAATCAGAAAAGCGAGAAGAAATCAAAACATTGATAATTTTATCTTCTTTCAATTCTTTATTTTCGCTCAAAGCTTTACTTTTTATCTGCAAAGAATTATCTATCAGACCTTTGACCTGCTTCTGCAGCTTTCGGCTGTAGTCAATAATATCTTCATAGGCCAAATGAAGCCGTCCGGAATACAGCGTAGTCCCAATCAGACTTCTGTTCACTTCCACGCTTCCTCCTACTGTCAGAGTGGCATTGACCGCTCCGTTTTTAGCCAGAAGATTGCCTCCTACCTCCAAATTCATGCCATCCTCAATAGTAGAATTAACTATTAAATTTCCTTTAAACATTACACCATCCGGATATTTAAGCGCAGTTACAGGGCCCTCTAAAACATGCTGCGGTTCAACCCACACCTCACCATTTTTAACAACCGGCCTGCCGGCTAAA
>JBJDXG010000274.1:0-10277 GCA_051866555.1 bacterium
ATAAGAGTGCTAATTGGCGGGACAGTGCAGTCTGCATTGGGGAAAACAGGATTTACGGGCAATAGTATTACTGTAACAAACGAGCAATATATGAGTGTTTCTACTCCAGGTACTGTTACAGTAGAAATTACTTCAGTAAACGGAGATTATAAATCTATTCCCCGGACGATATCTTTTGAAATGCTTGGACTAACAGAAGAAGGAAGTCTTTATTTCATAGATTTTGAGCAAGAAACAGATTTAAACCTGTTTACTGGTAGTTGGGAGAAAACAAATTTAAGATCAGATTCAGGCAATTACTGTTTAAGAAGTGGAGTAATTAAAGATAATGAGCAATCGGCAGCAGAATTAACAATTACTTTGCCTGATGATGTTGGTTCTGCTGTATGTCAATTTTCTTATTTTATTTCTAGTGAAAGCAACTATGATAAAATTATTTTTTATGTTGATAATGCCCAAAAAATGAGTGATAGCGGAATAAAAAGCGGATGGCTAAAGTATGCAGTTAAGATTACTGGTTCTGGTGATCATGTTTTGAAATGGGTATATGCTAAAGATAGTAGTGCTTCGAAAGGAGAAGATGCAGCTTTTATTGATAAAATAATAATTAAGGCATTAACATAAAAAATATTAAAAAAATTATGGGAGGGAAAGTAAATGAAAATTAATCTAACAGCTAATACTGAGCAGACAGTACCTTTAAACGAAGCAAAATTAATACAGGTTACAAACAACAGCACGGTTCCGGTTTATGCGAAAAACAATGGAACTGTAACTACCGAGGCGGATAAAGACACCTATACTATTCCGCCTGAATCAACGGTCAAACTGGACTTTGGTTATAACAATTGCAGCAGCTTGCACCTGATTAGCCCGCAGGATGCGGAAATATCTATAGTACCAATAAGCAAGTTTAAAGGCATACATCGGGGAACATTGAGTCCCAATACTGAAGCAGAGGTAGATTTTAAAGAAACCCCTGCTTATTTTATTGTGCAAAACCTGTCCCAAGAGGGAATTTTATATTTTGCTATGAATGGCCATGCAGCTGTTGGTGGCTCAGGAAGCATAAAGGTTCCGCCTTTGGTAGAAATCAATAATATAAAAGGCTGTAAGACAGTGAGTTTAATCTCTGACAGCGAGACAGAATATCAAGTTATAGGGGTGATATAATGGAGGTAAGAAAATTAAGAGGAAATGCTTCTGTTATTCCTTCTGGCGGTAGTACAAAAACATATAAACAGAGGGAAAGCGGAATATTTTTTGCTAGTGAAGGATATTATCAAGACTTTGATAACTGGGATAATATAAGTACAAGTAACTCAAATATTTCTTATAATTCATTTAGTAATGGCAATGCTTATATTTCTAAAAATATAGATTTAAGCAGTTTTTTTGCTTTTTGTAAGGCAAGTTTTGATTCTTATTCAACTTCTACTAAAGCTAATGATATTTTCGGGGTAGATGTTGGTGGTAAGCTTATTTCCTTAGCTCGTAGTAGTGACAATACTTTAGACCTGCGAGTGAGCGACAATTTTGTTCTTAATACCAGTTTTAAAACTACCAGCGACCAAACAATAGAAACAAAAGATATTCCTTCTATTATTAGCAGCACTACTTACCTTTTAGAATTTGCTGTAGATGTGCCGAATAAATCTATTACTATGTATCTTGACGGAAAAGAAATAAAATTCAGTTTTGCAGGAATAGAGCTGGACAGCGACAAAGTAAGCAGAGTAGTGTGGTTTGTTCCTCCTGGGAATATTAGATATCTAAAAGAAATAGCTTTGTCTTATTCAAGAGTAGGAAATATTCATATTCAGACATTAACACCGGGAGCAGTAGGAGATTACACAGATTTTAGCTCTAAATCTTATGGTAGTATTTTCAATAGTTATTATAGTGCTAGTATAAGCACTTTTGCCGAATCAAGTACAGCAGGAGCAAAACAACTATATAAACTATCTGCTCCAAGCTTTAAAACCAATGAAATAATTGATTGTATCTTTACTAGAGTACACCTTAGCGGTGATGAAGTCACTGCGGCGACTGATTTGTTCAAAGTAGGAGAAAATGAATTTGAAGGAGAAGCGGTTGTTCCGTCCGCTGCTTCGATGAAAAGAATATGGCGTCAGTATGTAGATAACCCAGCAACAGGCGAAGCGTGGACTGCGGCCGACTTATCTGCTCTTCAATTAGGATGTAAAGTGCTGGGGGAAGAAGTATGAAATTACATGGAGTAAAGGGAACAGTAGCTAGTTATTGGACGACTGGACTACATGGAGTAAAGGGAACAGTAGCTAGTTATTGGACGACTGGACTACATGGAGTAAAGGGAACAGCGGTTAGTTATTGGACGACTGGACTGCATGGAGTAAAAGGAACAGTAGTCAGCAAGCCGGACTTTGATTATGAGCTAAAAAATCCGGTTTATGTGAGCGGATTTTATCCTGGCTCCGAAGGTTTTTATTCTTCTGATAATAATTGCCGCTGTTATCTCTGCAAGCTTAACTCTAATACTGCTTATACTATCAGCAGGAATAAAAAGTCAAGTCGTTTCAGGATATGCCTGAATGAAATCAATCCTCTGATATTTTACTTAGATTTTAATTCTTCAACAGCCAAATGTGAGCCGTCTTATTTTGTCGATAATTCAAGCTTGGATGACTTAACTGCCGATATAACGACAGGTGAGAAAGATATTTATTTAACTGTTTATTACACCAATACAGGCGAAAATGACATAATTATAAACGTAACCCCTAAAGAAGCTTAATCTGCTTCTTTTTTTAATGCTTTAAAGAAGGTGAAAACAATGGGAAATGAGGATTTAGTAAATACCTTACTGCAACAGAATAACCTGCTAATAGAGAGACTGGCAAGGATAGAAACAAAACTGGAGTTAATAGCTGACGAACACGCCCCCTGCAAGAATAGAATAAGCTGTCTTGAATCCTCTGCGGCTGAATTAAATAACTCTGTTAAGTCAGCACATCACCGTATGACAGGCCTAGAGGATGATTTAAAGCTATTAGAGCAGGAGCTAAAGCAATCAAAGCAGGATAACACTAGGACACTGTGGCAAATAGGCAGCTTTTTAGTATCAGTGGGAACTTTATTATGCGGCTTAATAACGTGGGCTTTATCAAGGTGAAAGGGGGTGACTTTATGAACAAAATAAAAGCTATCCTAAATAAAAAGAGGTGGCGGAACTATGGTTTATGGGCGGCTCTGTTTAGTTTGCTGGGTTTGTGGCTGTCTGACTGTGGCGTTCTGGATGCAGGCAAGTATCAGCAGTATGTAAATGCTTTTCTTAGTCTTTTAGCCGCCGCAGGTATCATAAATAACCCTAGTTTAGGGACAGGCTATTTTGACAAAGGAGATGATGAATAATGACTAAAATATGTATCAGGGCAGGACATGGACAAGATAAAGCAGGAAGGGGAGACCCCGGCTGTACTGGCGGAGGACTAAAGGAGGATGATATTACTCTATTAGCTGCTCTGGCTCTTAATAATGCGATTAAGGACACCTTTAAAACCTGCGTACCGAGGGCCAATGATAACTGGCAGGATACCGCCGGGGGGCATTTAGTCGGTCTGCCTAAAGCAGTAAATATAGCAAAGCAAGCGGGCTGTAATGTATTTTTGAGTATCCATGTTAATGCAGCAGGAAGTCCATCAGCAAACGGAGCAGAGGCTATTGTAAGGCCGGGAGATAAAGCGGCTCATGCTCTGGCCAGTGATTTATTAGCTGCTCATTGTAAGATTTTTGGTATCAAAAATAGAGGTATCAAAGAGCGGTGTGACGACCTCTATGAAATGAAAGAAACCAAAGCTATGGATACGGTGTTGCTAGAGCTTGGCTTTATCAGTAATGAGGCTGACTTAAAAGCTTTAAAGAGGTTTGTTAATGACCGGGAAATGAGAATTTCATGGAGCAATGCCCTGAGGGCTGTTTTTAAAAAGCATTATAAATAAATTATTACAGGAGCGGGAAGCTCTTTTTTATTTGACTGTAACTTGATCAAGAGTAAATAAATGAAGAGAAAAGCCTGTCGTTAAGGGCTTTTTTTATTTGATTATATTAAAACGGTTTTAAGGCATCCGAAAAGTTAATCTTTATTTTTTTAGTGTAATGTGGTAAAATTTAAGGCATAACAAAGAAAACCAATCAAATATATAGGGTACGAAAAAACAGCGGAGGAAAATTCCTCCGCCATGTTACCCAAATGTTACCCAAATTAAATTTTTTGGAGGCATTTTATGAGCGTAATGTGTTAAAAATAGTAGTATAATCAAACTTAAAGTACGGGGGGTGACTTAAATTTACTAAAGTAAAGTTTAGGATATGTATGTATTATATTTAAAATATGATTTTAGTGAAATATCTGAAAATGATTGACAAGACAGAATGATTGTGATTAAATTAAAATGCCGAGTTTTTTACTCGGAATATATTGTATAGGAGAAAGAGATGAAGTCACTAGCGGAGTTAAAAAAACAGGCTTGGGAAATCAGAGAGGCTAATTTTTCCAATCAGATTACTTTTGCTTATCCTAATAAAACAGTGCCTATAAGCTTTACCGGCAGTGAATGTTCTTTGAACTGTGCCCATTGCGGAGGCCATTATCTGAGCAATATGGTTCCTCTCGACAAAGCAAAAGCTGTTTTAAAGGCCAGAGGAGCTACCTCCTGTCTGTTAAGCGGCGGCTGTGAAAATAACGGTGTTGTTCCCTTGAGTAAGCAGCTTGATTTTATCCACAGCTTAAAAGGCAAATACCGTTTAAATACTCATCTGGGATTGGCCAAAAGTGAGGAAATAAAGCAAATATGCAGTTTAGTTGATTTGGTTTCCTTTGATATTGTGGTTGACCAGGAAACTATTTCTGAGGTATATCACCTGCCGTATACGGTGGAGGATTATAAGCATACTTATACTTTACTGCAAAAGGAAGCCAAAAGCGTTGTGCCGCATATCTGCATCGGCTTAAAGGGCGGAGAAATCAAAGGGGAATATCAGACCTTGGAGCTGCTTAAGGAATTAGGCGCGAAGAAGATAGTTTTTATAGTCTTTATTCCCACTAAGGGGACAACCTATGAAAACAGGAAGCCGCCGGAGTTAGAAGAAGTAGGCCGTGTTCTGGCAACTGCCAGAATAGAGTTTCCTGATATTCCGATTTATCTCGGCTGTATGCGTCCGGCAGGAAAATATCGCGGACAGCTCGATCTCTTAGCTGTTCAGTGCGGGTTAAATAAAATAGTCATTCCAACTCCGCCGGCGGTTAATTATGCCAAAGAAAAGAATTTAACGATTATCAGGGAAGAGGAGTGCTGTGCATTATGATTAGAGTATCACAAGGAACTGCTTCGGTATGCGGTTTAAAAAAGGGTATTTTGGCAGCAGCACCGACTACTGCTTCCATTATGATTGGTGAGCACTGCAAGCAAAACTGCGGCTTTTGTGCTCAATCGCGTTCCAGTCAGGGCAAGTCAGGCTATCTTTCCCGGGTTCCCTGGCCGGAATTTCCCAGGGAGGAAGTAATTTCAGCCTTAGTAAAGGCTTGCGCTGATAAGGTTCTGCACCGTGTATGCTTACAGGTCATCTGTACCAGAGAAGCGATGACTAAGGCGAAGGATTTTATTCGCAGCTTCAGAGAGCAGTCCTCAGCCCCTGTTTCAATTTCCTGTAAGGTAAACAGCCTGGAGGAAATTGCAGAGCTTTTAGATTTAGGAGTAGAAAGAATAGGGCTTGCTTTAGATGCGGCGACTCCGGAGCTTTACCATAAAATCAAAGGCGGGAACTTTAAGGAAAAAACAGAGTTTTTATTTGCCGCAGCCCAAAGGTTCCCTGACCATATTGCGACTCATCTGATCGTTGGCCTGGGGGAAACGGAAGAAGAAATGATTCGCCTGATTCAGCAGTGCTATGCTAACGGCGTGAGAGTTGGCTTATTTGCCTTTACCCCGATAAAGGGAACCTTGATGGAGAAAGAAGCGCCTCCGGCTATGGATCAGTACCGGAGAGTGCAGCTGGCCCGTTATATTTTAGCTGAAGATTATCACCTGGGAGATAAATTTGTTTTTCAGTCCGGTCGTTTAGTTGATTACGGACTCAGCAAGCAGGAGCTGGCTGACTTTATCGGTGATGGGACTGCCTTTAGAACTTCAGGCTGTCCTAACTGCAACAGGCCGTTTTATAATGACCGGCCGGGAACTCATTTATTTAATTATCCTCAGCCCTTGCAGAGTGAAGAGCTTGCCCGTGCCTGGAAAGAACTGAAGCTGGGAGGCATTGCTGAATGATTTATCTGGATAATGCAGCGACCACCTGGCCGAAGCCGCCTAAGGTAACTCAGGCAATGCTTGATGCTGTAGCCGTCAATGGAGCTAATCCCGGCCGCGGAGGACATCAGATGGCTTTGGAAGCAGGCAGGATCATATATCGTACGCGCGAGCTTTTAGCTCATCTTTTTAATATTAACGATCCTTCCAGGATAATCTTTACTTATAATGCGACAGATTCTTTAAACATGGCGCTTTACGGCTCCTTAGCACCGGGAGATCATGTTATTACCAGCAGGGCAGAACATAATGCTGTTTATCGGCCGCTGAAGCTCTTAGAAAGCAAAGGTGTAGAGGTTACCTATGTTTCCTGTTCGCCGGAGGGCTTAATTAAGCTTGAGGAGCTAAAAAATTCTGTGCGTGCCAATACTAAATTAATAGTCATGACTCATGCCTCGAATGTGCTGGGGACGGTACAGCCCATAGAGGAGATCGGCCGATTTGCCAAAGAAAAGGGACTGACTTTTTTAGTCGATGCAGCGCAGACTGCCGGTGTGCTTGATATAGATGTTGAGAAGATGAACATTGATTTGCTGGCTTTTCCGGGGCATAAAAGCTTATACGGGCCGCAGGGCACAGGCGGACTTTATATCCGTCCGGGCTATGAAATTACCCCTTTTAGGGCTGGCGGAACGGGGGGGAATTCTGAGTCGCCTTATCTTCCGGAAATACTGCCTGACCGCTATGAAAGCGGTACGCCTAATACTCCGGGCATTGCGGGACTTGGGGCCGGAGTTTCCTTTATTCTGGCAACCGGTATAGATAAAATACGCTGCCATGAACAGAAGCTGACCGGACAATTCTTAGCCGGATTAAGAGATATTGAGCAGGTTAAAATCTATGGCCTGGGCAAGGAAGATCAGGCTCCGGTAGTTTCCTTGAATTTAGGGGAGGAAGGCTCAGCAGAAATTGCCCATATTTTAGACAAAGCCTTCGGCATTGCTGTCAGGGCCGGTCTGCATTGTGCGCCGTTGGCTCACCAGACGATGCAGACCTTAGATCAGGGTGCAGTTCGCTTCAGCTTTTCTTATTTTAATACTGAAGCAGAAATAGAATATACTTTAGACTGCATAAAAAAGATTGTGCAGGAACTTTAACTTATTAAGGAGTGACTGGAAATGAGAAAAATATATTTGGATAATGCTGCGACTACTCCGGTACATCCGGAAGTACGGGAAGCAGTGCTGCCTTACCTTGAGGAATATTTCGGCAACCCGTCAAGCATCCATTATTTTGGCCGTGAAGTAAAAAAGGCTATCGATTTGGCCCGTGAGCAGGTGGCGGCTTTAATAGGAGCCAAGGCTGATGAGATAATTTTTACCAGCGGGGCGACTGAGTCCGATAATTATGCTATTTTAGGTATTGCCAGAGCGAAAAAGGAAAAGGGAAATCATATTATTACCAGCGCTATTGAGCATCATGCTGTGCTTGATACGTGTGAATCGCTGAAAAAGGAAGGCTTTGAAGTAACTGTCCTGCCGGTTGACAGTGACGGCCTGGTTAATCCTGCTGATGTGCGGGCAGCTATTACCGATAAAACTATTCTGATTACTATTATGCACGCTAATAATGAAATAGGCACTATTCAGCCGATTAAAGAAATCGGCGCGATTGCCAAGGAAAAGGGAGTTCTCTTTCATGTCGATGCAGTGCAGACAGTAGGTCAGATTCCGGTTAATGTCGATGAACTGCAGGTCGATTTGATGTCTCTTTCCGGACATAAAATGTACGGCATCAAGGGCAGCGGAGCTCTTTATGTGCGAAAAGGGGTAAGACCGGAGAAAATCATCTTCGGCGGGGCTCAGGAAAGAAAGAAAAGAGCCGGAACGGAAAATATTGTCGGCATTGTAGCCTTAGGCAAAGCAGCGGAAATCGCCAAGCGTGAGCTGCCGGAAAGAATAAAACATAATACAGCTCTCAGAGAAAAGCTGATTAAGGGAATTTTAGATAAAGTACCGTATGTTATTCTCAATGGGCATCGGGAAAAAAGACTGCCGGGCAATGTGAATTTCTGTTTTGAATATATAGAGGGAGAATCATTGCTGATGAATCTTGATTTTCAGGGAATTGCCGGTTCAACCGGTTCAGCCTGTACTTCAGGCTCCTTGAGTGCTTCTCATGTTTTATTGGCCATTGGTCTTTCTCCTGATATTGCTCCAAGCTCTCTGCGCTTGACCATAGGACGCAATAATACAGAGGAAGATATAGACTATGTATTGGATGTACTGCCAAAGGCGGTAGAAAAATTACGGATGATGTCACCTACTTATCCGGGGTGAGCTGATGAAAAAACGTGTAGTAGTAGCTATGAGCGGCGGAGTTGACAGCTCGGTCACTGCCGCTCTGTTAAAAGAAAGAGGCTATGAGGTAATAGGTGTTACCATGCAGATCTGGCCCGATTCTCTGCCGGCCTCTCAGAGTGAAGGGGGCTGCTGCTCTCTCAGTGCGGTTGAGGATGCCAGAAGAGTAGCCAGCAGGCTGGATATTCCTTACTATGTGCTTAACTTTGCTGATGATTTTGAAAATCAGGTTATCCGTTATTTCTGTGATGAATATAAAAAGGCCAGAACGCCTAATCCTTGTATTAAATGCAACCAGCTGATTAAATTCGATCTTCTGCTCCGTAAAGCGCTGCAGCTGGAGGCGGATTATTTGGCTACCGGTCATTATGCCAGGGTAGTGGAATTTAATGGGCGTTATACCCTGGCTAAAGCTAAAGACCAGCAAAAAGACCAGACCTATAACCTGTTTACTCTAACTCAGGAGCAGCTGGAGCATATTCTGTTTCCGCTCGGAGATTATACTAAGCCGGAGGTCAGGGAGATTGCGGCTGAAATAGGTCTGGCGGTGGCTAAAAAGCCTGACAGTCAGGAAATCTGTTTTATTCCCGATAATAATTATCAGAAGTTCTTGCGCGAGTATGACGGAGGCCATGACCGTCCAGGCTTAATCGTGGATACTAAAGGACGGGTCTTAGGCCGCCATCAGGGGCTGTCTTATTATACTATCGGTCAGAGAAAGGGTTTGGGAGTCAGTGTCGGTCATCCTGTTTATGTAGTAGATTTGGATGTGGAAAAAAATCTGGTCGTTTTAGGGGAAAAGGAAGAAAATTTAGCCTCTTCTTTGCTGGCAGATGAGCTTAACTGGATGTCTGTTCCTGATTTAGAGAAGCCGCTCAGCGTTAAAGCCAAGATACGTTACCGCTCTCCTGCGGCTGAAGCGGTGCTTAAGCCGGCTGCCCACGGTCTGGTTCAGGTAGACTTTTCTGAACCGCAGAGAGCGATTACGCCGGGACAGGCTGTGGTATTTTATCAGGATGATCTGCTTGTCGGCGGAGGATTTATAAAAAAAGTTCTGTCGGGGAAAAAATAAAAGCAGGTTTTTACTTAAAATTGTAGAAATAGTATCAATCAATAAAATTGGAGGGACGAGTTGATGTATACTGAAAAGGTAATGGACCATTTTAACAATCCAAGAAATGTGGGAAAAATTGATGATGCTACTGGTGTAGGCGAAGTTGTCAGCCCAGCTTGCGGGGATACAACCAAAATTTATGTAAAAATTGAAGATAATATAATTAAAGATGTAAAGTTTCAAACTTTAGGCTGTTGTGCAGCGGTAGCCAGCAGCAGCATGCTGACCGAAATGGTAAAGGGCAAAACTGTTGATGAAGCTCTGAAGGTAACTAAAAACGATGTAGCGAATGAGCTGGGCGGTTTGCCACCGGTTAAAATGCATTGTTCCAACCTGGCAGCTGATGCTTTGCACGAAGCTATTAAAAAAGCTCAGGAACAAGCTTAAAAAGTATGGAACCTCTTTTATCTTGTCGGATAAAAGAGGTTTTTTGATATAAGGAGGCAGGAAAATGAAAAGAAAAGTTGTAGAAATAAAATTTAACGGGAAATGCTCTGATAAAAAACAGGTGTCGGATAT
>JBJDXG010000275.1:0-2354 GCA_051866555.1 bacterium
CGCTGCAATGATATAATCCAGAGCCTCACTGATAGATTGCAAATCAGGAGCAAACCCTCCTTCATCTCCAACCGCAGTGTTTAAGCCATGAGCCTGCAAAACCTCTTTCAGCTTATGAAACACTTCGGTACCCATGCAGAGTGCTTCCCGAAAAGATTGAGCCGCAAGCGGCATAATCATAAATTCCTGCACAGCAACATTATTGTCAGCATGCTTTCCGCCATTGAGAATATTCATCATCGGTACAGGCAATTCCCTGGCCTTTATTCCGCCAATATACTGATATAATGGTAAATTCAGAGACAAAGCCGCAGCTTTGGCCGCTGCCAGTGAAATGCCCAGCAGTGCATTAGCTCCATAGCGGCTCTTATTAACAGTTCCATCCAGACTTACGAGCAGTTCATCCAGCTCCCTTTGCTTAAGGGCCTCCAGACCTATCATCCTTTCAGCCAGAACTGCATTAACATTGTTTACTGCCTGCAAAACGCCCTTGCCTGAGTAGCGCTTCTCATCTCCGTCCCTAAGCTCTGCCGCTTCATAAGCTCCGGTAGAAGCACCGGAAGGAACGGCTGCCCTGCCAACTGTACCGTCTGACAGAGCAACCTCCACTTCTAAAGTAGGATTTCCTCTGGAATCCAATATCTCTCTGGCCCAAACATCAGTAATAATGCGCATATTTTTTTCTGCTCCTTTTTAATTCTTAGTTAATAAGGTCGCACCGGTCATCTCCTCCGGTTTATTCAGATGAAGCAAATCTAAAACCGTAGGGGCTAAGTCAGCAAGAATACCGCCGTCCGGTCTCAAGCTGTAATCTTCATCTATTAATACCAAAGGAACTTTATTATCAGTATGCGCAGTATATGGTTCTTTAGTCTTAGAATCCAGCATTTTTTCCGCATTGCCATGATCTGCTGTAATCAAAAGACAGCCGCCCTGCTTAAGAACAGCAGCAACTAAACGCTGTAAGCAGGAATCTATCGTCTCAATCGCCTTCACAGTCGCCTCTATATTCCCGGTATGCCCCACCATATCGGGATTAGCATAATTTTGAATTATTACGTCATATACACCGCTGTCAATCATTTCTACTGCTTTGGCAGTAACCTCCAGGGCACTCATTTCCGGCTGAAGATCATAGGTCGCTACCTTTGGCGAAGGAATAAGTATCCTGTCCTCTCCCCCATACGGCTCTTCCCTGCCGCCGTTAAAGAAAAAGGTAACATGCGCATACTTTTCCGTCTCAGCAATGCGCAGCTGCTTTAAGCCGGACCGGCTTAAAACCTCTCCTAAAGTATTATTGATTTCCTTTTGCGCAAAAACAACAGGCAGAGCAAAATTGCTGTCATATTCCGTAAAGCAGTAAAACTGCCGCTCTTGCAATTTTTCAGTAATTTGTCTGGCTCTGTCCGGCCGGAAATTAAAGAAAACCACCACATCATTTTTATCAATACAAGCCACAGGCTCTCCGTCATTATCAGTAATCACCGTAGGTACAACAAATTCATCAGTTTCCCCATGCCGATAAGCATAGTTCAGAGCCTCACGAGCAGAAACCGCACACCGCCCTTCACCTTTAGTCAAAGCTTGCAGGGCAAGTTCAGTCCTTTCCCAGCGCTTATCACGGTCCATAGCATAATACCGCCCGGAAATTGAAGCAATCGCACCATAGCCATGCTCTTTAATATAGCCGCTCAATTCATCTAAATACTGACCGGCACTGGAAGGCGGCACATCGCGTCCGTCCAGAAAAGCATGCACATAAGCCGCAGGCACATTTTCGGCCTTAGCCATTTTCAAAAGAGCCTGCAAATGCCTGATATGGCTGTGAACTCCGCCATCAGAAAGCAAGCCGATAAAGTGCAGCTTACAGCCAGGCTCCTTAGCCTTCTGCATAGCCTCCCGCAAAACAGGATTAGTAAAAAAGCTGCCTTCCTCTATCTGACGGTTAATTTCCGTAAAGTCCTGATAAATAATTCTGCCTGAGCCTATGTTCAGATGACCGACCTCAGAATTTCCCATCTGACCGGCAGGAAGCCCTACCGCCTCACCCGAAGCCTGCAAAGAGCAATGACTGTACTTTTGCAGCAGGCTGTCCCAGAAAGGAGTTGCAGCCTGAGCTACTGCATTATAAGTCTTTTCCTCATTTAACCCCCATCCATCAAGAATGAGAAGCACTACTGGTCTTTTCTTCTGCATAATCCTTATTCTCCATAATTTATAATCTCAATAAAGGAATCAGCTTTCAGACTGGCTCCGCCTACTAATGCTCCGTCAACTTCAGGCTGCTGCATCAATTCCGCAATAGTTTCCGGCTTTACACTGCCGCCATACTGCAAACGAATTTTTTCCGCTGC
>JBJDXG010000276.1:0-2354 GCA_051866555.1 bacterium
TGATTAAAACCTCACTGCCGGCAAAAGCCCGGCATTCTGTCGGCTTATAAAAGGCTATCTTATTCTCAATCAAACGGTTCTGATTTTCCTTAAATACCTCAAAAGCCAAAAGCTCTAGGAGGTTCTCTCCGCCAAGATACTTATCTCCCCCTGCTCCAAAGTGATTGATAACGTAATCATATCTTCTTTCTGTTTCATCAGCACTCCGCCAGATACCAAAATCAAAATCAGTCGTACCTCCGCCGAAGTCAAAAATACCGTAAAAGACCTTTTCGCCCGGCTCAGGGTCAAAGCCATACTGCTGCAAAGCACAGATAGCATAAGCCGCAGGCTCACTTGCGCCCTGCATTATCCTGAATTTCTGCATACATTCCTCATCATGCAGTATTTCCAGCGGCAATGATTTCTTTATTCCTCTTTCAAAGCTTTGAATGATTTTCTCCCTGACCTCTTTTTCATAGGTGACAGGGAAAGAAAGGATATAGTTCAAATAAATGCCCTTATACATATTATTGATAAACAGTCCCAGATAGTAAGCATAAATCTCTATCGGATTAAAGGCATCCTCTTCTATATCAACAAAGGCCGGCAGTACATATTCATGTCCGTTTTTATCCCTCAGCCTTATCTGCCGTGTCTTGTCTCCGCTCCACTGCTTCAAATCATTAAAGAAAGAATAATATTCATCACTTTTCGTATTGACCGATAAAAGGCTGTTAAAGGCAGTATGCGAGATAGTCAGATCCTCCCATCTGGTATCAGGTCTGCCTTCCTTCCGGTTATAAGCGTTTAAAAAGTCATCCAGATTGATAAACTCCATTACAGTCGGATTTTCAAAGTCATCTGCTTTTAACTCCTTGCTGAAATCACCTCTGCCCACACGCATTGGCTGAGTATTATCATCCCCATCCTGATAAACCACAATGGTACTCTTAGTGCCAAAGTCGATGCCTATAATGCCGTCCTCTTTAACATCAGCTAACGGATTGCGTCCGACTAAGGCTCTGTCTAATTTAGCCTTTACCCCCTCAGAACTCCACAAATCCCAGTGTCCCAGATTAGGGTCTTCCAGTCTTTTAATATCATAAGGCTCTATTTTAGCCCGCAAATTATCACAATTCAGCAGTTTTTCAATAATTGAATCCTGCTTTTCCGCAGATAACTTATTATCTTTTAATTTATTTAAAACAGTCTCTTTGGAAAACTGGTGTCCTAATAAATTATCTAATTCTCCCCTGTTAAACTCTTCTTCCAATCTGCTGCTCAGTTTAATGCCTCCATCGTAAATCAAAGCCTTTTCCTTAAGCAATTTATACAGTTCATGCCCTTTAGGTATCTTTTCCGGTATAAGGTCATTCTTTAAGAAATTTTCTATCAGACTGATTTGAGACTCAAAATCATAAACCGGAATTTTTATAGAATCGCCATCATTAAAAATCCATTCTCTTCGTTCAGCATCAGTTATTCTAATGCAAATTTGGTTATTATTGTTTTCAACACAAGCCAACCAAGCAGTTCTTGAATAATAATCATTATGATTTATAAAAAAGAAATTTTCATCTACAAGAGGTGTCTTTCTAACCACAAATATATCTCTAACTTCTTCAGTTTGAAGCGGTCTGACTCTAAATCCGTCAACTTCAGAAGCAATTCCTACTCTCTTACAATATCTGCGGGTACAATCTACGATTAAGAGCTTCCTTTTAGGCAGATAATAAAAGGGTTTATTTTCTATCTTAATCCATTCTTCCACTGACCACAAATCCTCCAGCTCTTTGCTCAGCTTATCTACAATTTCTTTCAGCCAAGCACTAACCTCTTCTGAAACTAATTCATCTATAATATCACTATTAGTCACTACTATCTCATCTGTACTTCTCGTATCCATCCTACACCCTCACAATTGATTTTTTAATAATCTTATTAGTCCGAATATTGCGATAACCTAAAAGCAAAACCTCAGATATTTTACCTGATACAGCACTGTCTGACGCTCTGGTATGCAAATCCTCATCAAGCTCGTCACCTATATTGACCTCTAATCTCTCAAACCAGCCGTTGATTTTGCCATAGCAGGCAAAGAAATAGCTGAACAGCTGCTTTAAAGCCTTCAGCTCAGCCGCAGAATAGCAGTTAAGCTTATAACTGATAAAATCCCATAATGGCTCAATATTATCCCACTGCACTCCGGAAGCTAAAAATGCTGCCGGGCTGTCAGCCTTGATAACATTAGCCAACTCCGCCTGCACAGACTGATTTAAGCCTTTAAACAAAGCATAATAATTTTTCAACTCCTGAAAGTCAGCTTCATATTCAGCTAATTTTTGTTTTATAGGCAAAGCCGTATTTTTTAT
>JBJDXG010000277.1:0-10198 GCA_051866555.1 bacterium
TGAAAAGAGAGATAACGGAACCTGGGGTTAAGATATTTGTAGGAAAAGATTTTGGAGGTGGCGGTTTATGTGAAGCTAACAGAGAAACAAAAAAGGTTTGCCGATGAATATTTAATTGACCTGAATGCTACCAGAGCTTATAAGGCGGCCTATACCAGTTGCAAAAAAGAAGAGACCGCAAGAGTAAACGGCAGCAAATTACTAACAAATACTAACGTTAAAGCCTATATTGATGATAAAATTCAGCAGCGGGCGGAACGAACTGAAGTAACTCAGGATATGGTTGTTAAAGAACTGGCTAAAATTGGATTTGCTAATATTAAAGATTTTGTGGCGGTTGAAGTCGTTGAAAATGGCTGCATAGTAAAGGTTAAACCTACCAGCCAAATAGCTGAAAACAAGCTGGGCGCAATTGCCGGAATAAAGCGTGGTGCTAACGGTATTGAGATTAAGCTGAACGATAAGGTGCGGGCGCTGGAACTGCTGGGTAAGCATTTAGGCATGTTTAAGGATAAAGATTCAAGCCAGGGGGATAATTCAGGAAATATAGATCAATTGATTAAAAGTATTGAAGCTGCTAGGAGATTTAGTCATGATTGATTGGGGTAAATGGTCTGAAAAACATTTAAGATTTATTTTAAACCCTATTGCTGATGATGCCAGAATTAATATTCTTGAAGGCTCGGTACGTTCCGGAAAAACAGTAGCCATGATTCCTAAATGGCTGACTTATATAAAAACCGGTCCGCCAGGCCTTTTAATAATGACCGGGGTATCTAAAGATACAGTTTATGACAATGTTCTGAACGATCTTTTTGATACGCTTGGCGAAAATAATTATCGCTATAACAGGCAGTCCGGAGAGTTAATTATATGGGGCCGCAGGATTAAAGTTCTTGGAGCTAAGGATGAGGGCTCAGAGAAATATTTAAGAGGAAAGACGATAGCTGGGGCTTATTGTGATGAGCTGTCGCTTATGCCGGAAAAATTTTTTAAGCAACTCTTAAATCGGATGAGTGTTACCGGAGCAAAGCTTTATGGGACAACTAACCCTGATGCGCCATTTCATTATCTTTATAAAGAGTATATAACTGATGAAAAAAAGATAAAATCAGGAATGGTAAAATCCATCCATTTTATGCTTGAAGATAATGCAAATTTAGATATGGAGTATATTGATTTTATTAAATCAGCTTATTCAGGCATGTGGTATAAGCGGATGATTCTTGGATTATGGGTAAATGCTGATGGAGTTATTTACGATATGTGGCAAGATGATATGCAGTTCAGTGATGCTGACTTAAGCCCATATTTTAAGGCTGAATCCAGAAGATTTATTGCTATAGACTATGGGACCACTAATCCAATGGTTTTCCTTGATATTTATGATGATGGCAATATTATTTGGGTTATGAATGAATATTATTATGACAGTAAAAAAGAACAGAGGCAGAAGACGGATCAGCAGTATGCTGACGACTTGCGGAAATTTGTCGGGGACGAATACCCCGATTTTGTTATTATTGACCCTTCTGCTGCGTCTTTCAAAACTGTTCTTCTGAATAATGGATTCAGAGTTAAAGAAGCAGATAACAGCGTTAATGATGGAATTCGTGTTGTGGCTATGATGATGAGTCTGAGGAGACTTCGCATACACGCAAGATGCAAAAATACTTTGCTGGAACTTCAATCTTATATTTGGGATGAGAAAGCTAAAGAACGGGGAGAAGAAAAGCCGTTAAAGCAATTTGACCATTGTTGTGATGCCGTTAGGTATTTTTGTAAAACTATGATTCCAAAATGGAGGTTAAGAGCTTGAAAAAGAAAAATAAGCCAAGAGCAGAACCAAATAAGGTGCAGGCAAACGATGCTTTCCAGAACCCGCTTTCAAGAGCGGGTGTTTTTATGCCTAATTTACTTGAAGCGACTCAATATCCTCTTACCCGGTTTACTCAAAATTGGCAGCAAATAAACAGCCTGTACCGCAGCCATTGGGTGATTCGCCGAGTTATAGATGTTATTCCGGAAGATATGATGAAAAATGGTTATAAAATTCTTAGCCAGCTGGAACCAGACAAATTAAAGAAAATTACCAGAATTGAGCGTAGGACACGCATTAGCAGTAAAGTCCTTGAAGGCCTTCGTTGGGGGCGGTTGTATGGCGGAGCAGCTGGGCTTATATTGCTTGCGGGTCATGAAGATATTCTTGACCAGGCTTTAGATTATGACCAAATCATGCCGGGCAGTTTTAAAGGCCTGTTGATTATGGACAGATGGAGCGGAATCAGTCCTGAATCAGAGCTGATTACTGATATCTCAGACCCTGACTTTGGAATGCCGATGTATTACACAATTACTACAGACAGCATGGAACGGGGCATACGGGTTCATCATAGCCGTATCTGCCGCTTTATTGGCCGGGATTTGCCATATATAGAACGATTGGCCGAAACCTATTGGGGTGCTTCTGAATTAGAGCATGTTTTTGATGAGCTTAAAAAGCGTGATAATGTCAGCTGGAATATGGCGATGCTTACCTTTATGGCCAATATCAGAGTGCTGAAAATGGAAGGCATGGAGCAAATATTCGCTACCGGAAATGAAAAGGCCTTGCGGGATTTATACGCTACAATCCAAGCTCAAAATGCCATGATGAATAATAACGGTTTGCAGATACTGGGAGGAAATGATGAGTATCAATCCCATCAATATGCTTTTTCAGGTCTAGGAGATGTATATGACCGTTTTATGATGGATTTGGCTGGGGCGGCAGAAACGCCAGTTACTAAGTTATTTGGCCGCTCTCCTGCGGGGATGAACGCAACGGGCGAATCAGATATGCAAAATTATTATGATACGATTGAAGAAAAACAGGAAGCAGATCTGCGGCCTATTTATGATAAACTGCTTCCTGTTATTATGCTTAGTGAATTAGGGGCCATACCGGATGATTTTGATTATGATTTCAGACCGGTACGCAGATTACAGGATTCTGAACAAGCAGATTTAGCTTCTAAGAATACTGACAGTATTACTAAGGTGTTTGTAGCTGGGGGAATATCTCAAAAAACATTGCTTAAAGAACTTCGTGAGCAATCGGAAATAACGGGTATGTGGTCTAATATTACGGATGAGGATATAGACAAAGCTGAAGAAGAAGTAATGACCATGGCTGAGGAAATGGATATGCCATTGGCTAATGATTTAACTACAGACAGCGCTTTCCGGGAAGAAGATCATCCCAGAGAAAAAAACGGTAGATTTGCTTCTGGCGGTGGAAGCTTTGGAACTAAAGTAAAGGTTGACAAAGCTGATATTGAAAAGTATAATGAAATATTCAAAGGATGCAAAACAGCAAGTGGTATTTTAATTACTGGCGTTTCTGGGCACGCCGCAGGTCGTTTTATTGAACGGGGTATTAGCCCTGCTGAGGCAAAGAAGATTTTAGAAGCCAGTGATAGCAAGACGCATCCGGGGAAACTGCCGCACACGATGTGCATCGAAAAAAATAAAAAGCGCATAGTAATAGACACAGATACAGGAGTCTTGATTACAGTTATGTATCGTGGGAGGGGATAACATGGATAAAAAAAGTATAAAATTCATGCAAGATAATCTAGGAGTAGACCTTAATGATATACAGCTTATGACTTCTGATGAACTGGACGAACTTTATGAAAGAGCTATGGATTTAGAAGTAGAAAAGGCAATGGAGGCTAATGGAGAAATTACAGAGCAGTCTGAATTAGCAGCTCATGTTGTAGATTATATCTATAACATAGGGAAAATGAGTTGATTTTTGCCAACATATTAAGCCACTCACTGAAAAGTTGAGTGGTTTTTCTTATGCCTTTTTAGGAGGATAGAATGAAGTTATGGGAGCCAAAGCAAAGAATAGAAAGGTTATATCGTAAAAGTTTGCGGCGCATAGCCAGTTTGATTATAGGAGATTTGAAAGAAAATGATAGTCCGGAAACTATTTCGGACAAGTTATTTAAAATCAGCCAATCAATTGAATTTCAGCGCTTTGCTGAATCCATTGCCTTAAAAATGGTAACTCACCTGTTTGCTGACAATGGTCGTACATGGCGGCAGGCAGCTATGGCTAATGGCCGAGGCAGAGAGATTTATAAGGCACTGCAGAAAGAACTGGCGGGGAAAACCGGAGAGCTTTTGTACGAACAAGTACGAAGAAATGCTGAAATCATTAAAACTTTGCCCGGAAGTATAGCTGAGGATGTAACGGCTTATGTGGCCAGAGAAACCTTAAAAGGCCGCAGGCAAGAAGAGATCGCCAAAGAGATAGCTAAAAAATTCTCATCTCAGACAAAAGCAAGAGCTGATTTAATTGCCAGAACGGAATTATCTAAAACTTGTGCTGCTTTAAACGAGAGCCGCTGTCGTCAATTAGGACTGAACTGGTATATTTGGCGGGCCTGCGGCGGGAAAGGAGGCGATGGGCGCACCAGATACAGTCATAAGAATATGTCTGATGTATTAATTAATTGGAATGACCCGCCGGCTCCTGAAGACCTGTTTCCCTATGTTAGTAAGTCGGGCAAACGATACCGCAATACTCTTGGTCATTATCATGCGGGATGCTGCCCGAACTGCCGCTGTTATGCTGAGCCTTTAATTGATTTAACTAAAATAATGTGGCCGGCAGTTATTTATTATCAGGGACGGCTGAAAAAAGTTGATTTAAAAATGTTTAAGAAAATAAGTAATATGTAAAGGATGTGGTGCTGCTTGAAAGCTTATTACGGCAATCGGTTTTCGCCTAATATGAGTAAAACTCCGGAGGGCTTTTTAGTCTGTCATAATGTGCCGATTGCCAGAACAGGCTGGCAGGATTATTGGCCGAGTGAAATGGGTATTCCGGGAAATCAGCCGATAAAAGTGGAGCGTAAAGAAAAAGAAGTATTTTCGCCTGCTACCATTGCCAGTTTTGAAGGGAAAGTAGTTACAGATGATCATCCGCCTGTCGGAATAGATACCTGCAATTATGCTGCTTATGCTAAAGGTGTGGCTCAGAACATACGGCGCGGCAGTAATGATATGTCAGACTATTTAATGGCGGATCTTTTAATTTATGATGCGGCTTTAATTGCTGAAATTGAAGCAGGCAAAAGAGAAGTAAGCTGTGGTTATGAGTGCGAATATAAACTGAATGACGAGGGTAGTTACCAGCAAATTAATATCGTAGGTAATCATGTGGCTGTCGTTAAAGCCGGGAGAGCCGGCCATAAAGTAGCCATTAAGGATACAAAGGAGGAGTTAAAAGTGAGCACGAAAAGAGGAAACATTTGGGACAGAATGTTTGGGGCTTTTTGTAAAGACGCTGAGCCGGAAGAAATCAAAGAAGCCGCAGATGCTATCAATTGTATTAAAGATGAGGACAGCGAGCCAGCGGCAGAAAAAACTGAAACAGCAGATACGGCTAAATGCCTTATGCAAATGGATGCCAGAATTGCCCGTATTGAAAAAATACTTGCTAAAGATGAAGAGCCGGAAGAAAAAACAGTTCTTGATGAATTGGAAGAAGAGCTGGCTAAAGACGCAGATGAAGAATCTGTAACTATTGCGCCGGAGAGTATTAAAGATGAAGAGCCGGAAAAATCGGAAGAAGAAAAAACTTCCGCTGCGGATGCAGCACCTCTTTTGGCTTTAGTGAGAGCTATGAAGCCAGTTGTTGCAGCTTTGCCTAAAGAACAGCGCCAATCAGTATCTGATGCTATGGGCAAAGCTGTTCGTGATGCTTTGGCAATTAAACCTACTCAGCCGGCAAATTATGCAGATTTAGCTAAAAGAAAAGTAGCTGATTCAGTGGCTAATCAATTCAATAAGGCAGCTTTCGGAGAGGCGTGCCGCAAAAGAAATCCGCATTATAAAGGAGGAAAATAAAATGCCAGGCAGTGTAATTGGTATTAATATGAACTATGGTTTTCCTGGTCAGGCTTCACGTCATGGAGACGAGATAAGCAGGACCAGACCCGTAAAAAAAGATACAGACGATATTTATTTTGGGGACCCGGTAGTACAAAATACTGACGGTACTATTCAAAAATTTGGTGCGGCAAATACAGCTGCTGATTTTGCTGGGGTTGCCATGAGAAAAGTAAAATCTGCTGTTTTATATCCTTATCAGAATTTTGGCTATTACAAGCCGGAAGAACCATGTGACTTGCTGCTGCGCGGCGGTATTATGGCTGTTTGTGCCTGGGGGTCTCCTAATGTTGGCGCAGATGTTTATGTCAGAACTAAAGTCGTTCCAGGTACAAGTCCAGCCAATGCGAAGATAGGCGATTTCGGAGCAGCTGACGAAACCGGGAACGTGGTTAAACTGACAGGGGTTAAATGGTCCAGTGCAAAGGATGCTAATAATGTAGCCGAAATTACTATTTTAAATCGACAAGGTGTGTAGGGAGTGATTTAAATGATGCGAAAAAATTATATGGTGCCTGCTTTGCTGGGAAAAAGCATGATAATGGATGCAATGACTTTTGATGCGAATGCTGTTTCCAGCGGATTGGCTTTTTTACAAAGTGAGCTGGAAAAATTAGATCCCCTTTTAAGAGAGCCGCTGACCTCAACTACCTATCCAAGAGATATAGAAATTGAGTCCGGCGGCGGCTGGGTAGAAGCTACTTCTGTTATGAATGTTAATTACGGAGTTACCGGCGGCCAGGTTGATGCTATTGGCGGTATTCAAAATAATATTCGTCGGATTCAAGCTGACTTTTCCAAAGACCTATATAAGGTGCTGCCTTATGAAATTTCTGTCAGCGTTAAGATTCAGGATCAATTACGGGGCGGAGTAACCGGACGCAGCATTGAGCAGGTGTATGATTCTGGAGTCAGACTTGATTTTGATAAATTTATGGATATCAATGTTTATAAGGGGCAAAAGGATTATGGCACAACAGGACTTGTTAATGCTCCGCAAATTACAGCAGTTGCTGTTGCGATCGGGGCAGGAAGCAAAACAACCTGGAGAGATAAAACTCCGGAAGAAATTTTAAATGATATTGATGATGCGATTGTATCAGCCTGGGCTGCAGCACAGTATGATAACAGTGCTATTCCGAATCATATTTTGATTGATCCGGCCAACTTCGCTTATATCAATCGCAAGATAATCACTGTAAATGGGGTAGCGGGCGGAATGAGCTTGCTGAAATATCTCAAAGAAAATAATATAGCAACTGCTAAAGGGGTAGATTTATTTATTGGCGAGTGCCGTTTCTGTGAAGGAGCCGGCACCGGCGGAACTAACCGCATGATTTGCTATGTCAATGAAAAACGTTTTGTTGGTATGGATGTGCCTGTGCCTTTGTCCAGAGTAATGACTCAGCCTAATATTAATACAGCGACTTATGACAGCTTATATATGGCGAATGTCGGTCAGGTAAAAATTCATTACACTGAGCCATTTATTTACCGTGATGGAATTTAAGGAGGAATTCTAATGGGTATTAATGCAATTGCTAAAAAGAAAATAGGCTTTAGAAATGGCGATACTGGAGAAATTTTAACAGTATCGCCATTTGAATATGTGACCTTACCGGATTGGGTAGTAAAAGACCCTATGTATAAATGGGCGGTAAAGGATGGCAGTCTGGAGCTTCCTAAATCTGAATCTCCTAAGACGGAATCTAAACCGGAAAAGACTAAAGTAAAAAAAGAGGGGACCGCTCCTGAAGGCGGTGGTGAAGGTGATAAACAGTAATGTTTACCAAATCATAGCTAATGCCGGCAATATTCGTACAGGCGGAAATCCCGAATACACCGCGGAGGATTTTTTAAAGATGTATCCGCAGTTTGGAGTCAAAAGACAGTCAGATGATGCAGAAGATAATCTGTTGGTTACAGAAACTGTTCCTAATTATGTATTAGAAGCATGGGTGAAAATGGCTCATGCTTCTTTGCATAAAAATCGCTATCATGATATGTGGGAAATAGCTATGGGACTTTTTATAGCTCATTGGCTGACCTTGTATTTACAGACAGCAGCTGATCCGGAAGATCAGATAAATAAAATAATTAGTGCCGGACTGGCTAAAGGTTTACAGACCTCTAAATCAGTCGGAGATGTATCAGTCAGCTATGATTTTAGCCTTATAGGCAGTGATTTTGATGGCTGGGGTACTTATGGTCAGACTGCTTTTGGTCAGCAGTTTATTACTATAGCTAAAATGTCCAGTTTGAGAGGGATGGTTGTGTGGTAAAAGTAGAGGTTAAAGCGACGAGCAATTTAAGCAGCTTATCTAAGGCATTGCGTAAGCTGGCTAATAAAGAGGTGCTTGTCGGGATAGCTGAAAATGCTTCATCCAGGGAGGCTGATGATAGCATTAATAATGCTGAGTTATTATATATCCATTCTCATGGCATCAGAAAAACAAAAATGAGAGAAGAAATGCAGCAATCAATAAAAGAAGGGGCCAGTTACAGTGAAGCCCATGCTTTGTATTTACATAGTAACGGCAGCCCGCTTTGGCATGCTCCTCCCCGACCTGTTTTAGAGCCGGCTATTGAAGACAGCAAAGAAAGCATTGCTCAAAAACTGCAAGAAGCAGTTAAGTCAGCTTTAGATGGCAATTCAGTCCAGGCAGAAGCTAATATGCAGCTGGCAGGTATGCTGGCGGCTGAAGCTTCTAAAGGTTGGTTTGAAAATCCTAAAAATAATTGGGAGCCTAATTCACCTAAAACCATTCGGAAGAAAGGCTCAGATTTGCCGTTAGTTGATACTAATGCAATGAGGAAAGCTATTAATTATTTTGTGAGGGATAAGAAATGATCAATATCAGTGAATTAATGTCAGATTCTGATTTCAGCACTAACTTTAAAATAATTAGGCAATCAGGAAGGTGGGAGAATAGGCGTTGGTTCTCAGAAGAAACAGAAATGCTGGTCACTGGTATTGTTATGGGCGTTAGTAAAAAAGATATAGCTATGGTACCGGAAGGAAATCGCCTAAACGAGATGAGAGTATTTTACTCGGCCCAGGAGTTAGTAGTTAGCAGCGATGAAGCTTTATCTGACATTTGTGAGTATAAAGGAATAAGGTACCGTTTAATACAGGGGTTTGATTACGAAGATTATGGTTATTATAAGGCTCTTGGGGTTAAGTTAGGTGGTGTGTAGCAATGGATTTTACAGCAGTAGAAAATCTTATGGCTGATTTAGTCAGTAAAATTTTAGGCGGTCAGATAAAAGAAAACAATATTCGTTTTAACTATAGTTTAAATGGCCAGCCTGGCTTCAAATCGTGTGATGATACTGTTTTTATCCGCGTAGCCGAAAAAGAGGAAGAGATAACCCGGCAAAGGGATATAGTTTATGGCTATGACAGTGAAAAAGATACAGTGATAAAGCAAGCAGCCAGAACAAGAGTCTGGGAAACTGCTTTTATTATTTATGGCCCTAATGCTCATAGCTTTGCAACTCAGATAAAAGACGGTGTTTTGCTGCAAAATATCAAATTTTTCACTGCTAAAAATAATTTTTATCTGTTGCCTTATATGGCGAATCCTAAAAGAGCTCCGGAGTTATTTGCTGGGCAGTGGTGGAATCGTTGGGATTTAACTTTAACCTGGAATGAATTATATAAACCAGAACCTGAAGATGTAGGACGGATTATAGAAGTGCCGCTTTATACAAAATCAGAAAATACAAAGGAGGATAATTATGGCCAGAACATTACCATTAACGCCAATCGTTGATGTTTTTATTAATTTATCGGCTGTTGCAGTAGCCAGGAAAGCTTTTGATTTAGGCTTGATTATAGGGAAAACCAGTGTTATCCCTCTTGCAACCAGGATTAAGACTTATACGGGAACTGATGAAATGCTGGAGGATGGTTTTAGAAATGATGATGATATCTTTAAGGCCGCTGTTCTCTATTTTGGGCAAAATAAAAAAGCCAGAAGGCTGGCTGTAGGAGTGCAGGGAGAAGAAGAGACACCATTAGAAGCAGTGCAAGCCTGCCGGGGTGCTAATTCAGAATGGTATATCTGCGGGATTGCCGGAGGGAAAACCAGTAAAGCTGAACATGAAGCTATCGCGGCTTATATTCAGACCTGCTGTCCTTCCAGCCTTTATGCTTACACTACTAGTGAAGAAGATGTCTTGAATCCTGTGATGGGTGATGACCCTTTGGATATTTTTTCGTCAATGAAAGCTTTAAAATATCGCCGAA
>JBJDXG010000278.1:0-2344 GCA_051866555.1 bacterium
CGTTTTTGGCATATTTAGTATATGAATAACCTAATACAATTATCATATATTTTTATATTCATGTCAACATAAATTAATATAAAAATATTATTTTAAAAATACTTATTTACGGCTCTTTTAAGAAAACCACCAAGAAGATTATCATCTGCTTTATTTAATGCAGTATCATTATTTATTTTTTGTACTTGAACAGTTCCCCCATTAGTTTCCGGAGCAATATCCTTTCTGGCGCTAACCTTTGTCTCTGACACATCAACCATTATTATTTCTTTCATAATCAGAGTAGCACTTAAAGCATTTAAGGTCTTTACATCATCAGGAGCTGTCAATTCTTCTATTACCATATTCTCATAATAATCCAGCCTGGTTTCCACCTCAATTGGCATTCTCAGATCCTGCATCAATTTCAGTACGGTCCAGGCTTGAGCTGATCTGCCGCTGCCGGCTGCAAATTGCCCATCAAGCAGCTCTGTTTTTGTCACTTCTGATAAAATAGTATCTACAAAAGCATTGCCCACAGAAATAGATGGCGGGGCATAAGCATCCGACATATAAATTTCAATCATTAATTCAGCCGGTTCTAAAATAATATGGTCTGAAATATTGGCTCCTGTCTGAACCGGATGCTGAGTAGCTCTTGATTTACGAGTATGCTCAGTCCTCATTATACCGTCAAAGTACCAGCCGCCTATCGGCCATTTAGGAGTTTTAAATAAAAAGCTTTGCAAACCTTTTATCCCGGTCATCAGATTAACTAAAGTATTATTGCCTGTTATGCTTCCTAAAGTCCCGGCGAAATCCATCCATTTGGGAGATATATCACCTCGTACAAAATCGGCTAACTTCTGTTTATTGTTGCCATGACCTAAAATAAGTCCTGCCGCTTTCTTCTGAACAAAACCACCTATACCCATTAACTTATCACCCCTGTTAAATTTCTGAATAAAGCTAAATTGCTCATCTCTGATTTAAACTCAGTTTTAACCGCGCCTGCTATTTCCTGAGATGTAGCTGCCGGCTGGTCGACTGTAACAGTAATATTTATATCTCCAAAACTAATATTGTTAGTTCCAGCACTGGCAGTCTGGGCGGTTCCTGTATATAGCCCAGCTCCTCCCTGCAAAACTTTTTGGACTAAAGACAAATCATTAGGAGTAAAAACTTGAGCTATCTGGTCAATCAATGAATTTTTATCTTCATTCTGCAACTTAGGCAATTCTGCCATTTGCTTTGAAGGCAGCGGCTGTTTCGCTATATTATCCGATTTTTCCTTCTTTAAAAGCTTCAAAGCCTCTAGGCACTCGTTTTCAAATCGCTTAAAAACTGATTTACGAACGCTATCTGATGAGCCGCTAAAATAATTTTTCCTATATTTATAAAGGAGCGGAATTAATTCAGCATCTGTTACTGTCCCCGGTCGTCTGCCATTTAAGGCTTTAGCGAATATTTCTGGAGTATAGCCCCTTACCTGGACTGCCATAGACCAGACTACCTGCTTTAAGGCGTTAGATCTTTTATCCAGATTCAGTCCCATCTTATTTAATTGGGCAACGATTGGGTCATAATGCGTTTTTTTAATGTATTCATATTGGGCTTTTTCAAAACTCGCAGGAGCTTCTTTGGCCACTCGCTTCCATGCCTTCTCAAAATTTTTGCTTCCCGGTTTTCCAGCATTCTGCAGCTGTTTATATAATAAAATATAATCATTCTTTAAAAACTTCAAAAAGCTAGGAATATTAGCAGTAGTGATCTGATACTTACCATAAGATATCCCGCCCGGGTCTCCTTTGCCTGAGGATACGCTGCCTATATTTCCTCCGGATTCATACTTAGCCGAGAGCTTTCCTAACTTTTCAGTACGGTTGCTTTTAGGATCATCAGCAGATTCATACTCCTCCAAATCCTCATCATCAGAGCCCCACATTCCTGTTTTAAACGCTTCTTTAGCTAATCTGGCCGCTTCTTTAAAATGCCCTTGCCATAATTCACCGATAGCCTGCCCGAACAGACCAACCGCACTGATATTATCTAATATTTTGTTGAAGCAATCGCCAAGAACCTTTTTAACCGCTTCCCAAAAAGACTTTACATGCGGATTGCCCTCCATTTTCTTTAAAAATTTGCTTAGCTCTCTGGTAACATTGGCAAATCCTTTGCCTAATGCGGATATGGCTTTTTGGTTCTCATCTATAGCTTTTTTGAACCTTGCAGGCGTTTTAATATCTTTCAAGTAGTCCCAAAAATCTTTCAACGCAGTAACTGTAATATCTCCAACAGTCTCAGCCAATTCAGCAAAAGCTCCGGTCAGCTCTCTTAGCATACTGCAAAAGCTTTTCATATCCTC
>JBJDXG010000279.1:0-2343 GCA_051866555.1 bacterium
TGATTTCGGAAGACTATGTGCAGGATGTTTTGACTGAAACAGCGGGAGGCTCTGAGGAGGCCGAACCGCTTATTTATGTTTTAGTGTCGGTTGATGAAGAAAATGCTGAAGTCAGGGTAAATCTGCAGGCACCGATAATTATGCGGACAGAAGAAAAAACTGCTGAGCAGACTGTTTTGACTAAAGGAAATTATCCGGTAGCTTATGTGCTGCAGAAGCCTTTGAAAGAAGGTGTTTAAGGAATGCTGATTTTGACTAGAAAGGTTAATGAGTCTTTAATGCTGGATGATGATGTCGAGATAAAAATACTGCAGGTAAACGGTGACCAGGTGAAGATAGGAATTGAGGCACCGCCAGCAGTTAAGGTGTACCGCCGGGAAATATATCTCGCTATACAGGAAGAAAATAAAAGGGCAGGGCATATTGAGCTGGAGGTTCTGCAGAAGCTTCTGCTTACCGATATTAAAAAAAAGAAAAATGACTGTTTAAAAGAGAAAAACGGAGAAAAAATGCAATAATTCATTGTGAAGGCCGGACAGGACGAAAAAAAAGCCTTAAAAAAATTTTGGCTTCACCGATATATAAATATAAAGAACATTACATAAGCCGAGGTCGACCAGCTCATGTAAGACAAAATCTCAAGGATGAGAATTTGCAAAATCAAGGAGGAATGAAAAATGGCTATCATAGTAAATCATAACTTATCCGCAATGAATGCGAACAGAATGTTACAAATGAATAATAGTGCTCTTTCTAAATCTTTGGAAAAATTATCTTCCGGCATGAAGATTAACCGTGCAGCAGATGATGCTACCGGTTTGTCGATTTCCGAAAAAATGAGAGCTCAAATCAGAGGTCTTGATCAGGCAAATGCCAACTCTGAAGATGGTGTTTCCTTAATCCAAACTGCAGACGCTGCGTTGGATACAACTGAACAAATGCTGCAAAGAATCCGTGAATTAGCTGTTAAAGGTGCAACCGGCACTTTAGCTGATGATGATGTAAATGCAATCCAGGATGAAATGCAGACTTTGATTGAAGGTATCAATCAAGGTGCTGACAGAACAGAGTTTAATACTAAACAATTGTTGAATGGTGATTTGAAGGGTGAAGTTAATGCTAATTATGCTTCTGCTGTTGCTAAAACAGCATCAAATGCTATGAAACATGAGATTACTGCAAATGGATTGGCTAAATATAATGATAAGCAAATTGCTTCTTATGTTGGCGCACAATTGAATGGCAAAACGTTTACGTCTGAAGCAAGTATGAAATCTGCTGAAGCATCTCTTACTCAAAAAATCACTTCTTCTGTGGATAAAAGTCCAACTTCTAGTGCGGCTACGAAGGCTATTAATGCTGCTAAGGACAGAGCTGTGGGACAAATAACTGGTGATGCAGGCTTAACAGTTCAAAGCGGTGCTAATGCAGGTCAGACAACTACGTTCAGTATAGCAGATATGCATGCTAACAAATTAAGTAGTGCATTGACTGTGGGAATTACTACCGAAACAATTACTGATACTTCTGGAGCTCTTATTACTGAAGTCGATAATGCTATCCAAGCGGTTTCCAAACAAAGAAGCAAGCTGGGTGCTAAACAAAATCAATTAGAATATACTGTTGATAATTTGAGCAATACTTCGGAAAACTTGTCTAACGCTGAATCACGGATTAGAGATACTGATATGGCTTCTGAAATGATGAATTACACTAAACTTAATATCCTGACTCAATCCGCACAAAGCATGTTATCACAAGCCAACCAAAAACAACAAAACGTATTATCTTTACTGCAATAATTATCTAAAAGTTAAGAGCCGGATGAAGCTTTTCATCCGGCTTTTTTTAAATAGAGATAAGGAGGTTGGTTTGGATGGAGATAGCTGCTTATGATGGAGCTTCTTCTTTTTCTCCCAGAATGGAAAATAAATATGCAGGCGAAAAAAGTATTGTTCAGACGGAAAAAACGCCGGAAAAGACTGAACCGGCTCAGGATAAAATGAGTAATGTCAAAGACTCTGAAAAGCTGACGGAGGAAAAAATACAGCCGGAAATTGATGAGCTGAATAAGGGAGTAGAAGCCTTTAATACCAGCCTGCATTTTAAGTTGCATAAGGAGACAGATACTTTAATGGTGCGGCTGATAGATATTAAAACTAATGAAATCATAAAGGAATATCCGCCGGAAGAGTTATTGGATAAAAAAGCCAAGATCAGAGAATTTATCGGTATGATCTTGGATGACAGAGCTTAAAGGGGGGAACGGAATGTTTATTAATACCAGCAATTATGTGACCGGTCTTTCCGGTTCCGGAATTGATACTGAGGAAACTGTTGATC
>JBJDXG010000280.1:0-10162 GCA_051866555.1 bacterium
GTAGCGGAATTGTTTAAGCCTGATTTGCGTTTAGCCGTTGCGGCCTGGCAGGATAAAAAAACAGCAGATTTTTTAAAGCTGACAGCTGATTTGAATTGTCAGGAAAGCTTTTCAGTGATACCGTTCAGTTCTCTCGGACATTCTGACGGACTAATGTTAGCCTTTCGTCCCGATAAGGTCAGTTTGTCAAACGGGCAGGTATTAAACCGTCCTGTCGTGGGAATCTGCCGGCAAAAATTTACGGTTACTGGTGATTATCAGGCTTTGCTGCATCCTGAGTTGCTGATTGTAAATGAAAAAAGCAGGGAGGAAGATAAATGAAATTATGGCTGATGAAGCTGCGTTGGCTGATTTGTTTATGGTGGCTGAATTTTTTAAGAAGGATAAAATTATTGGATGCCAGGAGTGTGCATTACATAGGGAGCAATGAAGTTCTGCCGCCTCCTTTAAACAGTGAAGAAGAAGCTTTCCTATTAAGCAAGCTGCAAAGCGGTGATAATGCAGTCAGAAATATTCTTATTGAAAGGAATCTTCGGCTGGTCGTCTATATAGCCAGAAAATTTGAGAATACCGGCTTGGCTATTGAAGATTTAATTTCAGTAGGTACGATAGGTCTGATTAAAGCGGTCAATACCTTTGACCCTTTTAAAAAGATTAAACTGGCGACGTATGCTTCCAAGTGCATTGAAAATGAGATCCTGATGTATCTTAGACGGAATAATAAAATCAGGAATGAAATATCATTCGATGAACCGCTGAATATCGATTGGGATGGCAATGAATTATTGCTGTCTGATGTTCTGGGAACGGAAAATGATATTATTTATCGGCATATAGAAGGTGAGGTAGATAAATCTCTGCTTTATGAGGCGATGAAGAAATTAAATAAGCGTGAGAAAAAGATTGTGATGATGCGCTTTGGCTTAGAAGACGGTGCGGAGAAGACCCAGAAGGAGGTTGCTGATATTTTAGGCATATCACAGTCGTATATTTCCAGATTGGAAAAAAGGATTATTAAAAAATTGCAAAAGGAGATGAATTATTGCCAGTAGATCCCTTAAGGGGATCTTTTTTTATTCTTGCAGCCAATTTCTCATTTTTGTCTTAATCTGCCAGGTATAACCAAAAGATATCTGGAGATAATGATAATATAAAGAAAATAATGGAAAAAACAAGGGGAGATTGGTATGATGATCAATAAAGTTGAAATATGCGGGGTGAACACGGCTAAGCTGCCGACTATTCCCGCAGCTAAAATGAGAGAAATGTTTGAAGCCTTAAGGGCAGGAGAGCTTTCTATTCGGGAAAAGCTGATCAAAGGTAATTTGCGTTTAGTTTTAAGTGTAGTACAGCGCTTTAATAATAGAGGAGAATATATTGATGATTTATTTCAAGTCGGCTGTATTGGGCTGATGAAAGCGATTGATAATTTTGATTTAGCGCAGAACGTTAAATTTTCTACTTATGCTGTGCCGATGATCATTGGTGAAATAAGGCGTTATCTGAGGGATAATAATTCTATCAGAGTCAGCCGTTCTTTAAGGGATATTGCTTATAAGGCCTTGCAGGTGAGGGACAGTCTGGTGACCCGTTATTCTAAAGAACCGTCTTTAAATGAAATAGCCAGTGAATTAAGCATACCGCATGAAGATCTGGTTTTCGCTTTGGACGCTATTCAGGAGCCTATTTCTCTGTTTGAGCCTATTTATCATGACGGAGGAGACCCGATTCATGTTATGGATCAGATTAAGGATGATAAAAACCTGGATACCAGCTGGGTAGAAAATATTGCTATTAAGGAAGCTCTGGGCAAGCTCAGTGAAAGAGAGAGCATGATTTTAAATCTGCGTTTCTTTGCCGGGAAAACTCAAATGGAGGTTGCCGATGAAATTGGGATTTCTCAAGCTCAGCTCTCTCGTTTGGAAAAAGCAGCTCTTTTACATTTAAGAAAGTATGTTTAATGATGCAGAAAATAATTGTCTGTTTAGTGGTCATTGCTGCTGGCATTTTTTTTAGCTGGGGTGAACGCTTGGCGGTTAAGTCAAAACCGGCAGCCGGAGAAAATTTTATCAGACTGCATGTGGTTGCCAACAGCAATACTAATGAGGACCAGGCTTTAAAAAGAGCGGTAAGGGATGCCATAGTTGAGCGAACAGGCAGCCTGTTTGCCAAAGCCAGGAATAGAGAAGAGGCTGAGTGGATTGCCCGAAAATCAATAACTCAGCTTAAAATGACGGCTCTGGAGGTTGTTGAGCAATCAGGCAGGCCTTATCAGGTTAAGGTTGAATTAGGGGAGTTCCCTTTTCCTGATAAGAATTATGGCTCTTTGCATCTGCCAGCCGGTGAGTATTATGCTCTTAAGGTCGTTATAGGCAGCGGTCAGGGCAGGAATTGGTGGTGTGTACTGTTCCCTCCACTTTGCCTTACCGATATAAAACAGGGAGCGGCGGTTGATTATTTGTCAGATAACCGGGATTATACCTTATCAAAGGTTAAATTGAAATGGAAAATAGCTGAACTTTTGCCAAAAAAACGTACAAGCTCTTGAGAGTATTTCTTAAGGGCTTTTTCATATATTAATAAGAGGAGAAAGGGGGAAGGAAAGCTTGATTAAAACTTCTGAATTGAAATCCAGAGAGGTTATTAACGTTCAGAGCGGCAAAAAATTAGGCTTGATTCAGGATATTGAGATCGATATGGAAAGCGGCTCGGTTAAAGCGGTGTCTATTCCATGCGGCAATCGCATTATGGGTATTTTCAGCAAAAATGAGGAGCTGGTTATCGCCTGGGATAAGATTAAAAAAATTGGGGAAGATGTTATTTTAGTTGAAGGAGAGTCTGAAGGTGCGGAGAATGGCTGTTTAGAGAAGTAGATAAACTGCTTCTCTCTATTTTTTTCAAAATTTTCCTTGCAACTGGCTCAGTATTATACTATAATTATCACTAGGTAATAATATGTACGTATGGATGAAGGAAGAGGATGATTTGCAGGAAAGATTGACTAAGGATGAGAGAAGGACTTATCTGGCTGAAAAAATAGCTGAAAACCCTTTTTTGACGGATCAGGATTTGGCAGTTATGCTGGCTGTAAGTGTGCCGACAATCAGACTGGACAGAAGAAAAATGGGTATTCCGGAGGTTAGGAAGAGGGTTCAGCAGGTAGCAGAAAAAAACAGTCAATTGTTAAGATCTTTGACTGAGGATGAATTGATTGGTGAATTGGTTGAGCTGCAGTTGAATAAGGTTGGAGTTTCTGCCTTAGAGGTAACTGAAGAGATGATTTTTTGCCGCAATAAGATTATGCGGGGACATTACCTTTTTGCTCAGGCTAATTCTTTGGCGATAGCTTTGATCGATGCGGAAAAAGCACTGACCGGGCTTGCCAGAGTTAGATATAGAAGACCAGTATTTTTGGGAGAAAAACTGATTGCCCAGGCTAAGGTAATCAGGAATAATGGAAATAATTATTATATTAAGGTTGTAACTAAAGTAGATAGTGAAGAAGTTTTTTCCGGCAAATTTGTAGTAGTTGCTATTGCTTAGGATGAATGGGAGGAATTTTGATGAAAATCGCAGTTGATGCGATGGGAGGAGATTATGCTCCGCGTGAAATTATTAAAGGAGTTATTGCCGCTGTAGATGAATATAATGTAGAGATTATTTTAGTGGGTAATGAACAGCAGATAAAAAAGGAACTAAACAAGTATACTATTAAAGAAGATAGAATAACGATCGTTGATGCTTCTGATGTAGTAGAGATGGGGGAAGCTCCTGTAACAGCTATTCGTAAAAAACCTAATTCATCTATTATGGTAGCGACAGATTTGGTAAAGAATAAAAAGGCGGAGGCTATTATTTCTGCTGGAAATACTGGAGCTGCTATGGCGGCAGCCAAGCTTAGGCTACGTTCTATTAAGGGAATAGAGCGTCCGGCAATTGCTGCTGTCCTGCCAACCGAGACGGGGCATACTCTTTTGCTTGATGTTGGAGCTAATGTTGATTGCAAACCGAAGCATTTGCTGCATTTTGCTTTGATGGGCAGTATCTATGTGCAGGAAATATGGGGTATAAAATCTCCGCGTATCGGTCTTTTAAATATTGGCGAAGAAGAGGGAAAGGGCAATGATTTGTCTAATCTCAGCTATGAGATTTTAAAGTTGTCTAATCTTAATTTTGTCGGCAATATAGAAGGCCGGGATATTACCCGCGGCAAAGCTGATGTAATTGTTTGTGACGGCTTTGTCGGCAATGTGGTGCTGAAATTTGGGGAAGGCTTAGCCGGCAGTATATTTCATCTCATCAAAGCCGGTATAGGAAACAGCTTTTTGGCTAAAATCGGTTCTTTTTTGATGGCTTCAGTATTTAAAAATTTAAAAAAGACGACCGATTATACGGAGTATGGCGGAGCACCTCTCTTGGGGGTTAATGGTGTAGCTATTATCAGCCATGGAAGCTCTAAGGAAAAGGCGATAAAAAATGCTATCAGGGTAGCCAAGGAATCAATTGAAAACCGTATTGTAGAGCGAATTGAACAAGGGGTAATTAATTTAGGAGTTGAGGAAAATAAATGAGTAAAATTCAGGGGGCAATGATTGCTGGGACAGGCTCTTATGTACCGGAAGCTGTACTGACGAATCTGGATTTAGAAAAAAAGGTTAATACCAGTGATGCTTGGATTGTTTCCCGAACCGGAATTTCGGAAAGACGTATCTGTTCTCCTGAAATGACGGTTGTTGATTTAGCAGCTGAAGCCGGGAAGAGAGCTTTGGCTGATGCTGGAATATCGGCTGCTGAGGTTGAACTGATTATTGTAGCTACGGTGACGGCGGAGCATTTATTTCCTTCGGTTGCCTGTTTAGTTCAGGAGCGATTGGGGGCGGCCAAGGCTGCGGCTTTTGACCTCAGTGCGGCCTGTGCCGGTTTTATTTATTCTTTGGAAACTGCTGCTCAGTTTATAAAATCAGGGACTTATACCAGCGTTTTAGTTATAGGAGCAGAGGTTTTATCGCGTTTTGTTGATTGGAAGGACCGCAATACGTGTATTCTGTTTGGCGATGGTGCCGGAGCTGTTGTGCTTTGCTCATCTGCTCATTCCGGACTTTTGGGCAGCCATCTGCAGGCTGACGGTTCAGGAGGAAATCTTTTAAAATTATGTAATAATGGTAATATAGAAATGTGCGGCAATGAAGTATTTCGTTTTGCCGTAAAAATTATGGGGGATGCTGTAGAGCAGGTTTTAGAAAAATTACAGTTAAAGAAAGAGGACTTGGATTATTTGATTCCGCATCAGGCTAATATCAGAATTATCCAGTCTGCTGCAAAGCGTTTAGACTTGCCAATGGATAAGGTTTATGTTAATGTAAATAAATATGGTAATACCTCGGCAGCCTCTATACCGCTTGCTCTTGACGAGGCGGTGAAGGCAGGGAAAATTAAAGCCGGTGATTTAGTTGCTTTAGTTGGCTTTGGTGCAGGTCTTACCTGGGCTGCCAGTGTAATTCGTTGGGGAAAAAAGGAGGAAAAAAAGATTGATGCTTAAGACTTCTATTTGTGATATATTAGGAATAGAATATCCGATTATTCAGGGAGGCATGGCTTGGGTTGCTACAGCAGAGCTGGCAGCGGCTGTTTCGGAAGCCGGAGGTTTGGGTATTATTGCTGCCGGCAATATGAAGGCTGAGGCTGTCAGAGAGGAAATAAAGAAATTAAAGAAGATGACTGATAAACCGTATGGAGTTAATATAATGTTCAGATCACGTTATCTGGATGAGGTTATGAATGTAGTGATTGAGGAGAGAGTACCGGTTATTACTACCGGGGCCGGAAATCCGGGAAAATACGTTCCGCGGCTTAAAGAAATAGGCACTAAGGTTATTCCGGTAGTTGCTTCAGTTGCTTTAGCTAAAAGACTGGCGCGTTCGGGAGTAGATATGCTTATTGCCGAAGGTACTGAATCAGGCGGTCATATTGGTGAGCTTACTACGATGGCTCTGGTGCCGCAGATAGTTGATGCAGTTGATATTCCCGTTATTGCTGCCGGAGGAATTGCTGACGGTCGGGGAATAATGGCGGCTTTCTCTCTGGGGGCTCAGGGAGTGCAGTTAGGGACAATTTTTATTTGTGCTGAGGAATGTATAGCGCATGATAATTTTAAAAATGCTGTAATTAAAGCCGGTGACCGTGATACGGCTGTAACCGGCAGAAGTACCGGGCATCCTATCCGCAGTCTGCGCAATAAGCTGACCCGTTTATATGAGGAAACTGAGAAAAAAGGTGCTTCAGAAGAGGAACTGGAACAGCTTGGTATAGGCAGGCTGCGTCAGGCGGTAATTGACGGTGATGTTGAATATGGTGCGGTTATGTTAGGCCAGATTTCCGGATTAGTAAAATCGATCAAGCCGGCTAAGCAAATAATTAAAGAGTTGGCTGATGATGTAGAAAAAGAAAAAGCTCGTATGAAAGATATTATGGGATAGGAGGAAGAAAGCATGGGTAAGACAGCTTTTATTTTTCCTGGACAAGGTGCTCAGTATGTAGGCATGGGGCAGCAGTTTTTTACCGATACTGCTGAAGGAAAAGATATTTTTGCGGCGGCAGATAAAATCCTGGGCTTCTCTTTACAGGATTTATGTCTGGAAGGGCCGATTGAGGATTTGCAAAAAACGAGCAATACGCAGCCGGCGCTGCTGGCGGTAAGCTATATGGCTTATGTTTTATTAAGTAAAGAGGGGGTTAAGCCTGATTTGGTGGCCGGCCACAGCTTAGGTGAGTATTCTGCTTTGCTGGCTGCCGGAGTGATGGACTTTTCTACAGCTTTGCAGCTGGTTAGAAAAAGAGGCGAGCTGATGGAAGAGGCGGCAGCTGATAAAGGCGGCGGTATGGCAGCTGTCTTAGGTTTGGCTGCAGAAAAGCTGGAGGCTGTCTGTGCTGAAGTCGACGGAATCGTTGAGCCGGTTAATTATAATTGTCCCGGGCAGATTGTCATTGCCGGAGAGGTTAAAGCATTGGAAGAGGCTATGAAAAAGGCTAAGGAACAAGGCGCTAAAAGAGCAGTGCGTCTTGCTGTCAGCGGACCGTTCCACTCCTCTTTAATGCAGCCTGTGGGTGAAAAATTAGCTCAGGAATTAGCTCTTAAGGAGTTTGTTTCTGCCAGTATTCCGGTAGTGACTAATGTGGATGCTTCATTTTTAACTGAGGTAAAGGATATTAAGGAATCTCTGGTGAAGCAGGTTTACAGCTCTGTGCGCTGGGAACAGTCAGTAAGAGCTATGCTGGATTTTGGCATAGATACCTTTATTGAGCTCGGACCGGGCAAGGTTCTTTCCGGTTTGGTTAAAAAGGTTGATAAAAGTGTAAACATATATCATGTCGAGGATATGGAAACATTGGCTAAAACTACAGAGGCTTTAAAGGAGGGGATGTAGATGAACTTAACTGATAAAGTTGCTTTGGTTACCGGAGCTTCCGGCGGAATAGGACGCTCTGTGTCTATTGCCTTGGCCAAAGCCGGAGCAGATGTGGTTATCAATTATTCAGGCAATCTTGCCAAGGCTGAAGAGGTGCAGAAGGAAGTAGAGGCTTTGGGCAGAAAGGCCATGGTCATTAAAGCTGATATCAGCTCTGCTGATGAAGTGAGTGCTATGATGAAGGCTGCGGTTAAGAGTTTTGGCAAAATAGATATTCTGGTTAATAATGCGGGAATCACTCGTGATGGCAGTTTATTGATGATGAAAGAGGAAGATTGGGATGCTGTATTGAATACCAATCTGAAGGGAGTTTTCCTTTGTACTAAAACGGCTGCTAAATTGATGCTGAAAAAGAAATATGGCCGGATTATTAATATTGCTTCAGTAGTAGGGTTAATAGGAAATGCCGGTCAGGCTAATTATTCTGCTGCTAAGGCAGGCGTTATAGGACTTACTAAAACCTCAGCCAGAGAGCTGGCTGCCCGTAATATTACGGTCAATGCTGTTGCTCCTGGATTTATCCAGACTAAGATGACTGATGTTCTTCCTGAAGAGGTTAAAGAGAGTATGCTGAGTCAGGTTCCTTTAGCTCGTCTGGGAACACCAGATGAGGTAGCAGATGCAGTTTTATTTTTAGCTTCTGACAGAGCTAGCTACATTACCGGGCAAGTTATTAGTGTGAATGGTGGTATGGTAATGTAATATAGATTAAACAGTGCGGAGGGAGGTGAACAAAAGTGGCTGATATTACAGAAAAAGTAAAAGAAATCGTTGTGGAACAATTGGGTTGTGATCCAGCAGAAGTTACATTAGAAGCTTCTTTTATTGATTCCTTAGGAGCAGATTCTTTGGATATTGTAGAGTTGATTATGGCTTTAGAAGAAGAATTCGATTTGGAAATTCCTGATGAGGATGCTGAAAAGATTAAAACAGTAGGTCAAGTAGTTGATTATATTAAAAATAATCAATAATAAAATTTGATAGTCCCGTATTTACTGCGGGACTATTTTATCATACATAGAGGGAGGAGTAATATTGAACTTACCACCATTAAAGATAGGAAATTTAATAGCTAAAGTCCCGATTATTCAAGGAGGAATGGCTGTAAAGGTTTCTACTTCTTCTCTGGCTGCTGCTGTGGCTGAAGAAGGCGGTATTGGCTTAATTGCTGCTTCTGGCATGACAGATGATGAATTAAGACAAGAGATAAAAAAAGCGAGAAATTTAACTAAGGGTATTATAGGAATCAATATTATGTTTGCTGCTAAAAGGTTTTTGAATTTGGTGGAGGTGGCAATTCAGGAGGGTATTGATTTGATAGTTACCGGGGCTGGGTTTTCCAGAGATATTTACCCTATTGGTCAAAAATCCAATACTCCTATTGTACCGATTGTATCTACGGCAAAATTGGCGAAGATTGCAGAAAAAATGGGTGCAGCTGCCGTAGTTGTAGAAGGAAAAGAAGCTGGCGGACATCTGGGAACAGACAGACCGGCATTCGATATATTAAGAGAAGTGCGTCAGGCAGTAAAAATTCCGGTGATTATAGCCGGAGGAATTTTATATGGCAGGGATATTGCCAAGGCTTTAAAGTTAGGGGCAGATGGTGTGCAGATGGCAACTCGCTTTGTTATGAGTGAAGAGTGTACTGTTGCTCAGGAGTTTAAAGAGGCTTATTTAAATTCTAAGCCTGAAGATATTGTGATAATTCAAAGTCCGGTAGGATTGCCAGGACGGGCTATTAAAAATAGATTTGTGGAACGTTTGTTGGAAAATGACCCTACGGTTAAACCGGAGCATTGTGATCAATGCTTAAAGAAATGCAAGCATAATTTCTGCATTATGAAGGCTCTTTATGAAGGACGCAAGGGCAATATGCAGGAGGGACTTGTTTTTTCCGGGGAACGTGTAGGTGAGATTAATGATATTTTGCCGGTGAAGGATATTATGAAGAATTTAGTTTCTGAGGCAGAAGAATATTTGAATAAAGAGGTGAATGGTTGATGAATGATGTGAGAGTTGTGGTAACTGGTATAGGGGTAATAAGCCCGATAGGCAATACAAAAGATGAATTTTGGCAGTCACTGCAGGAAGGAAAAAGCGGCATAGGGCCGATTACTCATTTTGATGCTTCTTTGCATGATGCTAAAATTGCCGGTGAGATAAAGGGCTTTGATCCTTTGTTATATCTGGATAAGAAGGAAGCTAAAAGAATGGACCATTTTGCTCAATATGCAGTAGCAGCAGCTAAAATGGCTTTAAAGGATGCTGATTTTGAAATTAATGAGGAAAATTGTGATGATGTTGGGGTTTATGTGGCTTCCGGCATAGGCGGACTGGAAACCTTAGAAGCACAGCATAAGGTGCTGCTGGAAAAGGGACCGAAGAGAATCAGTCCGTTTGTTATTCCGATGATGATCGTTAATATGGCCAGCGGTCAGGTTTCCATTGTTACCGGAGCTAAAGGACCGAACACAACGGTTGTGACAGCCTGTGCTTCCTCAACTAACTCTATTGGTGATGCTTATAAGCTGATACAGCGCGGTGCGGCTAAGGCTATGATAGCAGGCGGAACTGAGGCTACTATAACACCTTTGGCAGTAGCCGGTTTTGCTTCTATGAAGGCTTTGTCTACCCGTAATGCTGAGCCTGAAAGAGCTTCAAGACCGTTTGATGCTGAACGCGATGGCTTTATT
>JBJDXG010000281.1:0-2331 GCA_051866555.1 bacterium
GTCTTAACCAGGAATACCCGTTGGCTCAGCTCGTGAAGAAATTGGAATTGCCGCTTGATATGTCCCATAATTCTATGTTTGATGCAGTATTTAACTTTATATCGGCCTTTGGAACTTTAAAAAGCGATAAGATAGCTATGGAATTTGTGCGTGATGATGAAGACCCGGCAATAGCTGATTTGGCTTTTCGGGTCAATAAGCTGACTAAATCATATTACATAGAGCTGACTTACAGTGAAGTGCTGTTTAATAAAGCAACTATGGAACAATTCAGCAGAGATTATATTGCTTTACTGCATGAAATTAAGCATGATCCGGATGTTGAATTAAGCAAGCTTAAAATCATGAATGAAGCTGACCGTCACAAGCTTATTGAGTTTAACCAAACAGCGGCTGATTATGACCGGTCACTGACTATGGTGGATCTTTTGACTAAAAGTGTCAGCGCATATCCGGACCGATATGCAGTTAAGGCTAAAGATGCTGCTTTAACTTATAAAGAATTTGATTTGAGAACTAACCGTATAGCTCATGCGCTTAAAGACAAAGGTATAGGTCGGGAAGATATTGTAGCCTTTATGCTGCCAAGAACGAGTGACCTGATCTGTGTTATTTACGGAATAATGAAGGCGGGAGCTGCTTTTCTGCCTATTGACCCGGAATATCCCATAGGTCGGATCGAGCATATTTTGAGTGACAGTCAGGCTAAATACCTGATAACAGATAAAAATGCAGATAATTTGTCTGAGAAAATCAAACAAACGATACAACTGGAGGAATTATTAAGCTGCCAAGATGAAAGCCCGATTGCAGAAGCCAGCCCGGAAAATCTGTGCTATGTTATCTATACCTCAGGTTCAACCGGCAAGCCTAAAGGAGTTATGATAGAGCACAGAAATGCCGTAAACTTCAGCCAGCCGTTGCCGAACAATCTTTTGACCAAAGCAATTGCCGAAGAGGGGAAAACAGCCTTAGGCATTGGCACCATAGCCTTCGATATTGCCCTTAGTGAGATTTTCCCTGCCTTATCGAACGGACTTAATTTTGTGCTGGCTTCTGAGGAGGAGGTTAATCAGGCAGATGCTTTAGGTCACCTTATGCTGCAGGAAAAAGTCGATGTGCTGCAGATAACGCCTTCACGGCTGATTCCGTTTTTAGATAACGAGGTATTTGCTGCTGCTCTAAAGAATTTAAAGCTGCTTTTATCGGCGGCAGAAGTCTTTACTCCGGAAATGCTGCAAAGACTGAGAAACTTGACCCCGGCTTTAATTTTAAACGGCTATGGACCGAGTGAGTGTACCATAGGAGCTACCTTTGCAGCCATTACAGATGATAAAGTAACCATCGGAAAACCGATAAGCAATACAGAGATCCATATCCTGGACAGATACAGCAATGAAGTGCCTGTCGGCGTATTTGGCGAGCTGTGTATAGGAGGAAATGGTGTAGGCCGCGGTTATTACGGTCAGCCGGAATTGACTGCCGAAAAGTTTACCATGTGGCAGGGAAAACGCATCTATCATACAGGAGATATAGCAGCCTGGCAGAGAGATGGCAGTATAAGCTTTAAAGGCAGAATAGATGATCTGGTAAAACTGCATGGCTTAAGAATAGAGCTGGGAGAAATAGAAAGCAATATACTGAAATTTACCGGCATAAAAAGAGTCCTGGTATTAGTACGGGAAATTGGCGGCAGTGAATATCTGTGTGCTTACTATCAGGCTGACCGGGAAATAGATATATTTGAACTGAGAACCAGGCTGGCAGAGTCCTTAGTTTACTATATGATTCCGCAGGTATTTACCGAGGTCGAAGAGTTTCCTCTGACTCCTAACGGCAAAATAGACAAAAAAGCTCTGCCGGAACCGGAACTAAAAGCCGAGGAAATAATTGCGCCAACAACGGAAAAGGAAAAAGCTGTTTTAGCAGTTGTTAAAGAATTGCTGCAAACAGAAGAAATAGGGATAACCAATAACCTGTTTAATCTGGGAATGACCTCTATTTTGGCTATAAAGCTCAATGTACTGCTGCAAAAAAATCTGCAGCTTAACATCTCAACCAATGAGATATTAAAAAATCCGACAGTAAAACAGATTGCAGCCCTGGCAACAGAAGAAGCAAATGAAGTGAGAATTTACGACAGACGGGCTTACTATCCGCTGACCGAAAACCAAAAGGGAGTATATATTGAATGGGAAAAAAATCGGGAGGCTCTGCAGTATAACGTTCCGCTGTGCTTAAGATTTGACAAATTAGATGCTGAAAAACTAAAAGCCGCTTTAATTAAAGTGTTGGAAGCTCATCCATATCTCAAGACCAGATTAAAAGCAC
>JBJDXG010000282.1:0-10071 GCA_051866555.1 bacterium
GGCGGTTTTCTTTTTATTTAAGTGTTAAGATGGAGGCATGGAATATGGCAAAGAACAAGGAAATAAAGACGAATGCAATGCGGATATTGGACAGAGAAAAGATTCCTTACAGTACGCATACCTATGAGTGCAGTGAGTTTATTGACGGGATAAGCATTGCCGATAAGCTGGGGCAGGATTATTCAGTGGTGTATAAGACTTTAGTTACTCAGGGCAAGAGCAGGGAATATTATGTTTTTGTAATTCCTATAGCTAAAGAGCTGGATATGAAAAAGGCGGCTAAAGCGGTTGGGGAGAAATCGGTCGAGATGATCCATGTGAAGGATATAAATGCTGTTACTGGGTATATCCGCGGCGGCTGTACGGCTATCGGCATGAAAAAACAGTTTAAGACAGTGGTTGACAGCAGCGTAGAAAATTTAGAGACGATTATAGTCAGCGGCGGCAAATGGGGAGTACAGCTGGAGCTTAAGCCTGCCGATTATATCAAGGCCTGTCGCGGCACTTACAGTTCAATTACAGCAGATTAATTTTTTATTGCTCGTGATAAGCTGATAGCTGTTATCAGAGTAAGAATCTCGCTTAAGGGCATAGTCAGCCAAATGCCGTTGACGCCTAAAAAAATCGGCAAAAGATAGACAAAGCTGATACTGCATACTAAGCCGCGGAGCAGGCAGACGGTTAAAGCAAAGTGCGGTTTCAGGACTGCCTGAAAGTAATCGGTGTAAAAAATATTTAAAGCCATGCCGAGAAATGAACAAAAATAAATTTGAATGGCCAAGGGAGCCAGACCAAGTATTTCCTGTGTTGGATTGATAAACAGCTTAATAATGCTTAAAGGAAAGGCTAAGCCGAAAAAGCTGATTAGGCTGCCGACAGTTAAGGCGCTGATAATTCCCAGTCTTTTGACGCTGGCAATCCGGTCTTTTTTTCCCGCTCCGAAGTTTAAGCTGATGATTGGCTGGGTTGCCTGTGCAATGCCGTTGCTCAGAGAAGAAACGACAAAGGTGGTATTGGATACTATTCCGTAAATAGTGATGCCTATTTCGCCAATATATTTTAAAAGCTGCAGGTTAAAGACAAAAATGACCAGCCCGGAGGAGATTTCAATGAAAAAGCTGGACAAGCCGTTCTTGATGATTCGGCAGGCCAGAGCAGGCTTTAAACCGGAAAAATTGAACCGCAGATTATTAGTTGGGGAAGAAAAATGATATAATAAAATAATACAGGTTAAAATGACGCCTAAAATAGAGGCTAAAGCCGCTCCCTTCATTGCCATGTGCAAAGGAAAAACAAAGATATAGTCTAAAACTATATTAGTTAATCCGCCGGCTATAACGGCTGTCATGGCCAGACGCGGCGATTTGTCATTTCTAATAAAGGTCTGTAATTGATTGGAAAGCATAAAAAACGGTATTCCCATGGTAATGTAATATCCGTAGTCTAAAACATAGCTGATAGTCTGCTCGGTCGCTCCCATGAAGTAAGCGATGTTTTCAAAGTAAAAAAAGGCTGTCAGAAAATAGAAGATAATAAAGGTAATGTTTAAAAGGCAGGAAGCGGTAAAGTACAGCTCTCCCTGTTTTTTATCCTGACGGCCAAAGGCGGTTGACATTAAAACCGACCCGCCGATACCGAACAATGAGCTGGTAGCAAACAGCAGGTTGAAAAGCGGCAGAACTATATTAAGAGCGGCTACTGCTGTATGACCGATTCCCTTGCCGATAAGGATGGTATCCGCTAATATGTAAATGGAAGTGACTAAACTGGCACTTACTGCCGGAATAAGATAATTGAAAAATACCTTTTGCGGCTGACCGGTTAAAGGGTTAAGAGATTTCATAGCTTAAAGACCTCCTTAAAGTATAACTTTATTATTATACCTTATCTGTGAGCTTTTGAACAGTATAAACAAGAAAATTGCAAAACTGGCGGCAATCTGTTATAATTTAACAACGTACTTATCAGGTTAAGATAAATTAATTTTTTCTCAAAATAATCAATCTTATTAGGAGGAGTAATAGATGAATGCAATTGAGCAGTTGAATTTATTAAAAAGAGGAGCAGCGGAAATAGTTCCGGAGGATGAGTTATTAAAGAAGCTGGAAAAATCCATAGCTGCTAATAAACCTTTGACGGTAAAGCTGGGATTAGATCCCACAGCTCCTGACCTGCATTTGGGGCATACTGTGGTTTTGAGAAAAATGAAGCAGTTTCAGGACCTCGGGCATCAGGTAGTTATTATCTTGGGTGATGCTACCGGCTGTGTAGGTGATCCCAGCGGAAAATCGGAAACACGCAAGCAGCTGAATCGTGAGACTGTGCTTAATAATGCAGCGACTTATAAGGAGCAGCTTTTCCGCATCCTTGATCCTGAGAAAACAAAGGTAGTTTTTAATAATGACTGGTTTTCTCAGCTGTCCTTTGGTGAGGTTATGAATCTGGGCTCTAAATATACGGTGGCCCGGATGCTGGAAAGAGAGGATTTTACTAAGAGATTTAAGGAAGGGCGTCCTATAGCGATTCACGAATTCTTTTATCCCCTGATGCAGGGCTATGACTCGGTTAGCATTGAGGCCGATGTTGAGCTGGGAGGGACTGATCAAAAGTTTAATTTGCTTATGGGCAGGACCTTGCAGAAGGAATATGGCTTAGAACCGCAGGTGGCTTTGATGATGCCGATAATCGAAGGAACTGACGGGGTGCAGAAGATGAGCAAAAGCTTAGGCAATTATATCGGCATTTACGAATCTGCTGATGAAATGTACGGTAAGGTTTTATCTATACCGGATGATTTGATCACCCGTTATATGGAGCTGTTGACGGAAATTCCGATGGCAGAGATAGAGCAAACAGAGGAGAAGATGAAAAACGGTTCTTTAAATCCTAAGCTGGCTAAACAGTATTTAGCCCGTGAAATTGTAGCTTTATATCACAGTAGGGATGAGGCCTTAAAGGCAGAAGCTCGTTTTGAAGCTATTTTTCAGAAAGGGGCTTTGCCGGAGGATCTGCCGGAGATGAATGTAGCAGAGTATTTGACGGATGGTACTATTGAGGCTGTAGCTTTATTGGTAAAGACTAAATTAATGCCTTCAGCCAGTGAAGCCCGCCGCTTAATTCAGCAGGGCGGAATGAAGATTAATGATGAAAAGGTCAGTGAGGTAAAGCAAGTGATTACAGTAACTGACGGCATGGTCATAAGAGCGGGAAAAAGAAAATTCTTAAAAATAAGAGTATAGAATAAGTCTGCTTTTCAGCAGACTTATTTTACATATATGGTTAGATAAGTGAGGGATAAAAATGTCAAATTATTCAAAGGGAATCATCTGCATGATAACTTCAGCCTTTGGCTTTGCGGTGATGGCTGCTTTTGTCAAGCTGGCGGGGGATATACCGCCTATACAGAAAACCGTGTTCCGCAATCTGGTGTCGTTTTTTATTGCCGGAGCAACTATCTGGTATTATAAAGGAAGCTTTTGGGGGAAAAGAGAAAATCAGAAGCTGCTTTTAATGCGTTCATTCTTTGGCACGATAGGTATGGTAGCTAATTTTTATGCTATTGATCATTTGATCCTTTCTGATGCCAACATGCTGAACAAGCTGAGCCCTTTTTTTGTCATAATCTTCAGTGCTGTATTTTTGGGCGAAATTATTAAGTGGCAGCAGATTTTAGCTGTATTGACAGCTTTTTTAGGCTGTCTGTTTATTTTAAAGCCAGCCTTTCAGGTGGATATCTTTCCTTATATTATCGGAGTGATCTCCGGTATTTTTGCCGCTATGGCTTATACCTGTGTGCGCTCTTTAGGGGAAAAGGAGAAGTATTATAACATTGTTTTTTATTTTTCCGCTTTTTCTATTGCGGTATTGCTGCCTTTTGTTCTTTATTTCTATGAGCCGATGAGCTTAGGACAGCTTCTTTGTTTGCTTCTCGCCGGTGTTTTTGCCACCATAGGTCAGTATGGTATTACTTTAGCTTATAGGTTTGCTCCGGCCAGGGAAATTTCTATTTTTGATTATACTAATATTATTTTCTCTGCGGCTTTAAGCACCTTTATTTTTGGACAGGTTCCGGATAAATTCAGCTTTTTGGGCTATATTACTATTTTTGCGGCAGCGTTTTCTATCTATATCTGGCAGAGAAAAAATCAGAGCTGATAAAATAAAGCCGAAGAGTCTAGTGTTCTTTTGCTTTATTTTATCATATAATGACTGAGGAGGTGCGATGATGAGATTTAACCTCTGGTGGAAACGACATAAAGCTCTGATAATCTTTTTTATGGTGCTCATCAGTTTATTATTTCTGGTTACCAGATTAATTTTTGTGATTGACCAGCATTTAAAACCCACCTTAGCTAAAATTGCTGAAGCTAAGACTAAGGCGGTAGCAACTAATTTAGTCAACGATACTATTCATAAGGAAATAGTAGAGCATATTCGATATGAAGAATTAGTGGAAATCAAAACTGATCAAAGCGGCCGAGTTGTTATGATGCAGCCTAATACCAGGGAAATTAATAAATTAGCTACCAAAATGACTACTAAGATTCAGCAGGCCTTAAAGGAGATGGAAAAGCAGGAGATAAAGATACCTTTGGCTCAGGTGTTTAACAATCAGTTTTTATCCGGTATCGGTCCTTGGATTAAAGTTCAGGTTTATCCCATGGGAACAGTTGATTCTGAAATAATTGACCGTTTTCAGGAAGCGGGAATTAATCAAACAAGACACTAGATTAACTTAAAAATTAATAAAAAATATAATATGCTGTAAATGCGATAAATAAAGCATTTTTAGCATATTTTTCTTTTCTATGCCAGGATGAATTTTTCCTTTGGTGCCAAATTTGGTGCCAGAAAAATTAATACAGCATAGTAATTGGTGTTAAACTACGGTAAAAATATCATTTAAACATTTAGCGGAATCCTTATCTGTTTCCTCCATCATGTGCCCGTAGGTATCCATAGTTATAGAAATGCTGCTATGGCCAAGACGGGATGAAATAACTTTGGCATGAACACCTTTAGCAATCAGCAGGCTGGCAGAAGTATGTCTTAATCCGTGAAAGGGCATTGCAGGCAGGTTGTGCCGTCTGATGAAGTTAATCCACCAAACCGATATAGAATTAGCAGACATTTGGCCGCCAAAATCATTGGTAAATACGCAAGGAGAATTAAGCCATTTATCTTTGCAGGCTAATTTATCTTTTAATTTAGATGCTTTGTATTTTTTGGCCAGCTGGATGATTGTCTCAGGAACGGAAACCTTTCTGATTGAAGATTTAGTCTTGGGCTTGCCGGTAACATTTCCTACGCCGCTTATTGCTGCGGTTGATTTGTTTATATCAACGATTCCTTCTTCCATATTGAAATCATCCCATTCCAGGGCTACCAGCTCTCCACGTCTCATCCCGGTAGCTAAGGTAAGCTGCACTAAGAAAATGTATTTAAGATTATTATCTTTTTTTAAGCAGCTCAATAATTGCTGTACCTCATGGGTACTATAAAATTTGCTTTCCTTGCTTTTGGCCTTTGGCGGATGAACTCGGCCGGCCGGATTAGCAGCAATGTATTGCCATTGAACGGCTGATTTAAACATACTGTATATCATAACGTGAATAAATTCGATGGTTTTAAGCGATAATTTGCCATTTCCTCTTTTGCTTATCCCTTCCTCCTGGAGCATTGAATAAAGCTGCAGGAGATGGGGCGGTTTTACGTCCTGAAGGTATTTATGGCCAAGGGTAGGGGTAACATACCTTTTCAGATAATCAGAGTACACAGAGTGGGTTTTAGGAGTCCATGCGGACTTTTGATACTCTAACCATAAATCAATGAATGAAGCTATTTTTAGTTTTCTGCCCTTGACAGGGTTGTCTTCCATTTCTGTTACAAAGCGAGCTAATTCTTTGCTGGCTTCTTGTTCATTTTTAGCAGTGATAGTCTTGGTGTGCCTAATTCTTTTTCCGTTTTCATCGTATCCAGCCGAAACCATTAACCGCCATTTATTTTTACCTCGTTTTATCATTGTTCCAGCCATATTGATCACTCCAATCTTTAATATAATTATTCGCCAGCTGATTCATTATATTTTCAGATTTGTTTCTTCCTGCTCCAAATTGTTGTTTTTTTGAGAGAATTTCTTTAAATCAACTTTCATGACCACAACCTCTTTCTTAAGAATAAATTGAAACGTAATAAATTACGTATTATAATATACGTGTAAAGAGGATTTATAAATAAATGAGATATTCACTATGATTGAAGTTTTTATGCCATCATTCAGGGAAAAACAAGCCAAGAAATTTGTGAAAAAAACATTATCAATTTCTTATTGGCTCAATGCTGAAGCAGAGCATTATAATATTAATTTTTCTCAAGCATTGCAAAATGCTCTTATTTCTCAGCTTCATAAGTAGTTTTAATACCTGGCTTTAACGCTGGGTATTTTTTTATATACAGAATATATGTTTGTTTAAGCGTTGAAATAAAAGCCCCCAGAAAGAGGGCAATTATTTAAGCAATCTTTTCCGTATAATTTATTACAGCAATTTCTGTAAGCGCAGTTTTCATACTATTAACTATTTTTTCTAATTGGATAGCTACATTATTACTGTATGATATTTCTCCGCATTGCTCACAGACTTGTGAAGGTACTTTCTTAACGATAACAATACAATTACCCAAGTCAACCATATAAGTAGTTAATTTGTCTTTTAAATTGCCTTTACACATAAAGCATTTCATCACTAACATTCCTTTCGTGTTTTAAAATTTTGTGACCACTTTTGAGGATCTGGAAAGTAAGCTGTTATTAACTACAGTTCATTATCTCCAATGCCGCAAACAATATGGATGTATTTATTGTTTATAGTAGTGCCTAAAACCAGATAACTAGGATAAGGGTAATCATCAGGATACTCTTCTATTATTTCCCCATTTAATAAAGCGTATGAAATATCATTTAAGGTGATATTTCTCTGCATAAGCCTGGAGAATATATGATTTGTCCAGCGTAGCTGATTAGTTTGGCATAGATATTTTATTTGTTCTGATTTATTCAAAAATTATCACTTCCTCATATTATCAATATAAACTATTATATCATATTGTACAATTTTTCATAAAGAATATATGTTTGCTTAAGTTCCCTTTTGCCGTTTTGATAACGAGAAAGAGTTGATTTAGTAGTTCCAACATAATTAGCTATTTCTTCTAAAGTTGATTTTTTTCACGAATTAAACTTCTTAATCTTTCCGCAAAAATTGCCATATAAACACCATAACATTTATAGAGATTCAGATAAAGAAGGTGGTGAAATGAATACTATAAATTACAATAGGAAAACTGCTGGACGAGAAATCAGCCTGAAATAATGGACAATCAGGACTGCATAAGTTGGAGTAAAGGAGGTGTTATTATGCAAGCGACAATGAATATGAGAGAGGCTGCTGAGTATATAGGCGTGTCCTATAATACTATGGCTAATATGGTGAGAAAAGGGAAGATACCATGCTATCCAATTGGTTCCGGCAGGATAAAAAGATTTATGACTGCTGAACTTGAGCGTTGGATGCAGAACCAAGGAGTAAAAACCATGACTAAATCGGTTGAATATGGCAAATTGAGAAAAATTGATTAACTCCCATGCGGGAGTGGATAATTGTGGGACAAGTAGAGGATGAATGAGGAATCTATAACAACAATATCGGCAGATTGGCTGCCAACTGGGGGAGGGCGAAGTGATGGAGCAATTGTTGACTATTACAAGAAATCAAGTGCTGGTATCCAGCAGACAAGTTGCTGAGCATTTCGAAAAGGAACATCAGCATGTTACTCAGGCAATTGAAAATCTCATCAGCGAAAATTCGCTGGTGAAAAACTATTTTCATGAATCTCAATATAATACAGATCGCGGCAGGTCTTATAAAAAGTATTTGATGAACAGTACCGTTTTTCATTGTTGGTTATGGGATTCACCGGCAAGAAAGCTCTTCAATGGAAGCTGAAGTACATTGGAGCATTTAATCAGTTAGAAAAGATTGTGCAGGAAAAGAGAATTGCCGAATGGGTACAAGCCAGAAAGCAGGGCAAGCTTACCCGACAATCTGAAACAGACGTAATCAAGCAGCTAATTGAATATGCCGAAGAGCAGGGAAGTATCAACAGCGATAAGCTTTATCTGGTTTACAGCAAGCTGGCCAACAAAATGGCAGGCATACAAGGCAGGGAGATTGCAACAGCTGCCCAACTTAATCACCTTGAAATAATGGAGCATATAATTCTCAATTGTATCCATGAAGGAATGAAGCTGGGCGAGCATTACAAGCAGATTTATAAGCGGTGCAAGGCAAGATTAGAACATTTTAAGTATGTAGCTTATTTAGAGCAGACAGCCTGATTAGTTTGCTAATCTGTCAATACGTTTTTCTTGCCGGGACAGGTCTTCCCAGATGTATTTTACATTGATTTTGACCTCTTTCATATCGGCTTGAAGTTGTTTTTGGCCTTGCTCCAGTTTCTTTTGGCCTTGCTCCAGTTTCTTTTGGCCTTGCTCCAGTTTCTTTTGGCCTTGCTCTAAAGCTTTTTGACCTTGTTCAAGATTATCGACTTTAGATACGAGAGTGGAAAGTAATTCTAAAATTTTTTCTTCGTTATTCATGAGTTACTATTTTCACCTCCAGATAATTTATTATATCACGTAGCGAGCAAATCTAACAATGAAAATAATTATGATTTATGACTGTCAGGGTTATCGGTACGACCTGCTAAATGTTCCAAGCTGATATTAAAATAATTGGCTAAAGTGATGATAGTTTCATAAACTAGTCTTTGTTTTTAATTAGATTTGAAGATAAAATATCAGAAATGCTTGATATTTTATCTCCATAATTAGTTTTATGATTGTTTTTATTTTTTCTATTGCCAGAATATTTTATTATTCTTGGTTCTTCTTGAAATGGTGGATTTTCCTTAATATCATAAGTCGAAGGATTTGGAATATTTTTATTAGGGTTTTTTCTATTCCATAATTGATTTATAAAGGATTTAATAACTAGTAACTTTCCCTTATCTTTTGGAGATGTAGATATAAAATTGTTTATTAATTTAATTAAGTCTTTTTCTTCATTTGTTGATAGTGACTTTTCTGTATTTGTGAAAGATAGTTTATTTGTTCTGGTGTGCTCTCTTCCTAATAAATAATCTGAAGAAACTTCAAAGTAATCAGATAATTGTGCAAGGAATTCTATATTGGGAAGTCTATCTCCTTTTTCATAAAGTTGCGATTTTCTTATCTATATGGTGTATTTATATTGCAATAATACCATATAGATAAGAAAAGGAGGGTGTGATCATATGAATGTTAAACCAATAGCAAAAAATATTGTAAAACATATGTATAAGCAAGGCTTATCAATAAATGCTTTTTCCATAAAATCTGGAATAAGCAAAGCCTGTATTGTGAAAGTCAGTAGTGGGACAGCTGCAAATGTCAGACCTAGATGGATTATCCGTATGAAGATGATCAATAATCTCCTTACAGACCAGTTCCTCTTCTGATACAGGCGTACCTTTGTAATAAATGCTCGTGCGATTGATATCAAGCAATCTGGCACCAACAGAAACAGGGATTTCTTTAGTTGTCAAAAGGTCTTGGACTAAACTTACTCTCGTAGTCAGGTCCGCAAATTTCTTCTTTGTCTGGACATAGCAATGAATCCTCTCTTTCATACTAGTTTAAGTATATCAGATTCATTAAAATCTGTCCGAAAAAGTGTCTTAATTTATGAGACCATTATACCAAGCTTAGGTAATGGATATTTTGACGATAAAGGAGAGGATGAATAGTGATGATTAAAATAATTGACGTATCAGAACATCAAGGGAAAATCGACTGGCAGAAAGTAAAAGCAGCCGACATAACAGGAGCAATCATCCGGTTAGGCTATGTCACCAGCAAGGGGAATAACCTGGATAAGCAATTCAAAAACAATGCAACAGGAGCTTTAAATGCAGGAATCAGCATAGGCTTTTATCTTTACTCATATGCCCAAGACCTGAAGAGAGTGCAGCAGG
>JBJDXG010000283.1:0-2304 GCA_051866555.1 bacterium
AAACTTTTTCTATTATAACAGAGTTTGAACATTTTTGCTACATAAGACATATTATATAACAGTATATTTTCTGAGGGGGGTGTCAGAACTGCAATTACTCACTTACTGGGCAATTGCTTTAGGTACGGCCTTTTTCTTTTTTATTGCTTTAGAGCTGCTGAAAAAATGGCTGCTCCTTAGGGTACAGGAAAAAGAAGAGCTGCCGTTTCTAACCTTAGCCTTGATTGTAAAGAATGCGGATAAGGTGATCGAAGGAACTGTCCGCTCGCTGCTTAAATTACCATATTGTCAGAAGAACGGCAGCCTGAATTATGAAATAATTGTAGTTGACTGCGGCTCTACCGATCAGACGGGAGAAATTTTGGAAAGGATGGCTAGATTATCTCAGGCTTTAAAGGTACATAGAAATAATGACTGTCTGGAGCCGGAAAAGCTGGTTCTGGAGGTCAGTCAGGGTGAAAAGGTCGTGTTTTTGGATGAACGGTGCTTGAAGAAGCATCATTTAATGAGCCTGCTGGGAAAATATTTGAGCGGTGAAAAGGTTATTGATTTAAGAAAGGAAGTAAAAAGGAAATTATATCCCTGGTGCTGAGCTATAGGCTCAGTATTTTTTTTAAATAGGATAGAAGCGAGCTAAATGGATAAAAATAAAGGAAAATAAAGGTTGATTTTTTACGGAAAAGAGTTAAAATAAAATCAAGAAAGTCAGGAAAGGTCAAAAGAACAGAAAACATCAAAAAAGGGAGCAGGAGAATGGCAACGTTAGCAGATTATATTGAAGAATATTTGCAAAGTCTTTTTGAGGAGCAGGAAACTGTAGAATTACAAAGAAGAATGCTGGCTAATCGTTTTCAGTGTGTGCCATCTCAGATTAATTATGTATTAAGTACGAGATTTACTCTGGCTAAGGGCTATGTAGTTGAGACGAGACGCGGTGAAGGCGGTTATATCAGGATTCAGAAATTACCTTCTTTGAAGGATGTTAAAAATGAGGTGATTGAGGAAATAGGTGATGCTTTATCTTCTAAGGAAGCCTTTGAATTACTGCATTTTCTGGTGGAAAAGGGTCTGCTTACGCAGCGTGAGGAGCATTTTTTACGGATCATTCTTCAGGAAGCAGGCAAAGGCTTAAAGGTAGAGGATAATGTGCGGGCTAATATTATTCGCTCGTTGTTTTTGACTTTTTTGTAGGAGGCGGTTATGGTGTTTTATCAGAGCGGAATTGATTTGCAGAGCTTACTTACCAGTTTATTGGAACAGGATCATTTTACTTCTCCTTTAGTGGATAATTCTTTTATTGAGGCGAGATGTCCGGGCTGCGGTCTTACGTATCGGGAGTTAAGAAAGAACGGCAGATTGGGATGTGCTAAATGCTATCAGGCCTTTAACAGTTATCTGGAGCCGATGTTAAATCAAATTCATGGTACGGTAAGGCATACGGGCAAGGTGCTGGAAAAATCTCCGGTTCATCGGAAGCTCAACCGGAAGCTGAAGGATTTGCAGCTTCAGCTTCAGCAGGCGGTGAAGGATGAAGCGTATGAAAAAGCAGCAGCAATCAGAGATGAGATTCAAAAATTGAGTAAGGAAGGAGAGGGCAGAGAATGAGCGGCTTACAATTTTTTGGACAATGGACTGAAGGCAACGGCAAGGAAAATGATATAGTGGTCAGTTCACGGGTGCGTCTGGCACGTAATCTGGAGGATCTGCCTTTTCCCTCTGCTTTTACTAAGGAGCATGCCAAAAAGGTGCTTGAACGGATTGCCGGAGTTACGGCGGAGTGCCTGCCTGACTGCCGGGTGCTTAATTTCAGCGATCTGCCCAAGGTGGAAAGGGAGATACTGGCTGAAAACCATTTGATCAGCCGGGAGCATGGGGAAAATGACTCCGGAGCACTTATTCTCAATGAAAACGGTTCCTTATCATTGATGGTCAATGAAGAGGATCATTTGCGGATTCAATGTATTTTGTCCGGACTGGAACTGGAACAGGCCTGGAGGATGGCCGATGAGGCTGATGATCTGCTGGCGGAAAAGCTGAATTTTGCTTATGATTCCAAGCTGGGCTATTTAACCTCCTGTCCGACTAATGTCGGTACAGGGATGAGAGCCTCGGTAATGCTCCATCTTCCGGCCTTGGCTTACAGCGGAAATCTGCCTGTGGTGCTGCGTTCTTTGAACAAGCTTGGCCTGGCAGTCCGCGGGGTTTACGGCGAAGGAAGTGAAATGGCAGGCAATATGGTGCAGATTTCTAATCAGCGGACTTTAGGCAGCAGGGAAGAGGAGATAGTAGATCAGGTTAAACGTG
>JBJDXG010000284.1:0-9991 GCA_051866555.1 bacterium
CCAAAAATTCATCAGCCTCTATCATCAGCTTAAATTTATCCTGGTTCACAAAAAAATAATTGACCCCTTCCCGCTCTCCTTCGCGGGGAAGACGGGAAGTAACTGAAATTGAATAAAATAAATCGTCTGTTGTTCTGAATAACTCGTTGATAATCGTTCCCTTGCCAACTCCAGAGGGGCCGGAAACAACAAAGAGCGAACCTCTTTTTTTCATCTGCCGGACCTTCTTTACTCTATAGCGTCATCGCTGTTATCTTTATTATTCAAACGATGAGCTACCGTTTCCGGCTGTACCGCTGATAAAATAATATGGTCGCTGTCGGTAATAACTACCGCTCTGGTCCTTCTGCCATAAGTCGCATCGATCAGCATGCCGCGGTCTCTGGCTTCCTGAATCACCCTTTTGATCGGAGCTGATTCAGGGCTTACTATTGCAATAATTCTGTTGGCAGCTACAATATTGCCAAATCCAATATTAATTAATTTAATTTCCATAATCATTAGTCCCCCTTAAATTTATTTCTTACTCAATATTTTGAATCTGTTCCCTTATTTTTTCAATCTCACTCTTCCCTTGGATTACCTCTTGAGCGATTAAAGAATCATTAGCCTTAGAGCCAATAGTATTCATCTCCCGGTTCATTTCCTGGATCAGAAAATCAAACTGTCTGCCTATCGGCTCTTCAGAAGCCAGAAAAACAGCCGCCTGCTCCAGATGACTTTTCAAGCGCACAATTTCTTCATCAATATTGCATTTATCAGCCAAAATAGCAACCTCCTGCAGGACTCTCGCTTCATCAAATTCTCCGTTAGGCAAAACAGCCGCCAACCGGTTCTCCAGACGTTCCCGGTAATTCTTCTCCACCAAAGGTGCTCTGCTTATAATATTGGACAATATCTGCTGCAATAATTCAAGCTTTCCGGCAATATCCTGCTTTAAGCGGTTTCCCTCCTGAGTACGGCTGCAAACAAACTGCGCCAAAGCCCGGTCAAGGGCTTCCTTCAGTCCGGACCAAACTGCCTCTAAATCATTTTCCGGTTCCTCAACCTGAACAACATTAGGAAATCGGGCGATCATATTTAAGGTGATATTATCATTAAGCGCTAATATATTCTGCAGCTTAAGCAAGGATTGGTAATAAGCCTTGGCCAAGCCTTCATCAACACTGACTGCTGCCTGATTTTGTCCTGTGGCTTCAATATTTATAAAAATTTCTATTTTACCGCGGGCAACATTTTGCTGAAGCAATTTCTTTATTTTCTCTTCCAGCATCAGATAAAGCCGGGACATTCTCACCGTGATCTCACAAAAGCGGTGATTAACTGACTTCATCTCTACCGTAAATTTATACTGCTCATTAAGATGTTCTCCCCTGCCATAGCCAGTCATGCTTTTCACGAACTTCATCCTCCCCTTTTTCATTCTCGTACATTATACCACAAACCTCTAAAAAAAACCGTAAAAAATTCCGCTTTTTTTATTAGGCTGAAATTTTAATGGCTGAAAAAGAAGCTTTGACCGATAAATTCCCGCAAAATAGAGGTAGCCGGTATATCCTGGTCTGGTATGGAAAGAACATAGCTTAAAAGCTTGATCAATCTTCTCGCCTCGCCATACTGCGGAGCATCTGAGCTTATTTCCAAAAGCAATGGCTCAGCATATTTTTTCAAAACTGCCAGCTCATAAATCAAGGCTGAATTAAACATTACATCAGCCTGGTCCTGAAACGGAAAAATATTTTTTTCTTCTCCGCGGCGGACTGACGGCCAAACACAAAGAGTATCCAAAGCCGACAGACCGCGGAACTGACTGTCCCGAACGATCCGCCGAATCAGTCTGGCATCCGTTGTTGGGATGCGGTTATGGTCGTCTAAATTCACCTGGGTCAGAGCACTGATATAGATATTGAATTTATTCTCGCGCGGTATCGCAGCCGTCAGCCGATTATTCAAGGCATGGATTCCCTCAATAATTAAAGGCTGATCCTGATTTATTTTTAATTTTTTGCCTAAGTATTCCCTTTTGCCCAATTTAAAATTAAAGGTCGGCAGCTCAACCTCCTCTCCGGCAATGAGTGCCGTCAAATGCTCATTGAACAAATTAAGGTCTATCGTTTCCAGAGCCTCAAAATCCGGCTCACCGAATTCATCCAGCGGAGTATTCTCCCGATTGACAAAATAATCATCCAGCGAGATGGATACCGGCCTTAAACCATTGATCAGCATTTGAATGCTGAGCCTTTGGGCAAAGGTAGTTTTCCCGGATGAGGAAGGGCCTGAGATCAGAACTATGCGCAGCTTTTCCCGGTTATCGGCTATTAAATCAGCTATACGGGCTATTTTCTTTTCATGGAAGGCTTCAGCTACACAGATAAGATTAGAAATCTTTCTTTTAACTATCTGGTCATTCAGGTCCCCAATCGTACTCACCTGCAAAATTTTCTGCCACTCTTTGCTTTCGTGATAAATATGAAACAGATTTTTCTGCTTCTTCATTTTCAGATCTAAGACCTTTTCATCCTTGCCCTGCAAAAGGAAGCCGGAAGCATACGTTTTTAAACAAAAATCATCTATATAGCTGGTATCAGGCACTAAATAACCGGATAAATTATCGATAAAGCCGTCGCACTCATAAACCCCTATCGTGTCCCGGATGCCATAGCGCAGCAGGCTGACTCTTTCAGGACAGTTCCTGGCCAAAAATGAATTGATCATTCCTTCTCTGGTAACAAATATTTTATTGAAAGGCAGCTTAGCCTGAACCAAGTGCTGCATCTGTTCTTCTATCCTTTTTAAATCATCCTCGGTTAATTCTCTGCCGTCAGGAAACTGCATCTCGCCATAGATAGCATGACCCAGAGCATGCTCTATTTTGACCTTAATGCCGGGGAAAACCATCTCCGCCGCCTTGACCAGCAAAAAAACTCCGCTTTGGCTGTAAATTCTTAAGCCTGCCTTAGAGGAAGCATCAAAAAACTGCACCTCAGAATCATTTTGCAGGCAAAAGTTTAAAGTCTGGTAATTATTATTAACCTTAGCCACCACGATTTTTCGGGGAAAATTTTCAGAAAATTCAGGAACTAAATCCAAAAGGCAAGTCCCCACCGGTACTCTTTTAACCGTTCCATCGGCAAAAGTCAAATTAATTAATTTCTCTTCCATTATGTTTTCCTTTCTCAATTTAAAAATAAATTTTTACTATAATAGATTAACGCACTTAAAAAAAAGTAAAATATAAGAATATTTAAACAATATCTTCTGTTCTTAGGCAAAAAAGTGTAAAGCAGCCAGCAAACAATATTTATCCCGGTGATCCAGCGGCAGACGGTGGAAATAAGGCCCTGCTCTATATGCACTACATACTGCTGCCAGATAACTATATTCACCCCGCTTAATAAAAACCAGAAAAGATCCCAATTATAAAGACCAATCTTCCGCCCGTCCTCCTGCATCCTTTTCCAGCCCAAATAAAAGCTGAAAGTAAAAAAGGAAAGCAGAAAAAAAGGATTAGAGGGATAAGGCTTTACCGCCGGCATACCATAAATCAGAGTATAAAGAAAAAATACCATGCCGGTAAAATTGGCAACTACCCACAAGGATAAAAACAAAAAGAAGATTTTTCTGCGCATTTTATCTCTTTCCTTTACCATAATTATGTATAATCAGGAGCAGTCCTTCTCCGATATTGACCACAGCCTGCTCTGCCAATAAAACATTACTTACAGCATAAGGATTGGTAATCACTAAATCCTGTCGGTCGAGAGCATAGGCTAAGCCTCGAGTAGTTATCTCCTTTACGGCCGGAGTTATCGGCAGCAGGGAAATCAAATCTCCCTTCTGCCCTGAAATGCAGTTCTTCCCAGGTTTTCCTAGAAAGGCCTCTGAACGAGAGGTAACTATTCTGGCCTGAACCTTTTTTTCGGCAGCTTTGGTCAGCAGCAGCACATTTGACCAGCTGTGGTCAAGTCTGTCGCCCAAAACAGCCAGGAAAACTATCTCATCCGGCTTTTCCTGCAAAGCAAAATCTAAAGCGATCTGAGTATCGGTCAGATCCTTATCGCATTTATAGGAGCGGCACATCACTCCCTTAGCCTGAAAATAGCTTAAATTTTCCTCAGCGGCTGAATCAAAATCACCCACTATTAAATCAGGAATCACACCCAGCTTAACAGCATGGTCAAGTCCGTGGTCAGCACAGATTATTCTGTCATCCTCACGCAGAAAAGCTTTATACCAGCCGTAATTTTTTAGAGCTCCGCCCGCAATAATAATTGTTCTGGCCATTTCTTCCCCTTCTTTTACAACAATATATTTCTAGGAAAAGCTTTAATTAGTTGTTATAATTAAAATAATATAACTTTTAAGAAATGAGGTCAATCATGAATAAAGTAAGTATAGTAAAATGTCCCGATTATCAGGAGGATAATCTGAAAGAAGCATTTAAGCAAGTGTTGAAGCCTCTGGGAGGCTTAGAAAATTTTATCTCTCCGGGACAAAAGGTATTTTTAAAATTAAATCTAGTCATAAAAAAACAGCCCGAAGCTGCTGCAACGACACATCCTGCCTTTGTAGCTGCCCTGGCTGAAGAAATCATCCGCCTTGGTGCGACACCCATTTTAGGTGACAGTCCCGGCGGACCGTATAATAAAGCCTTTTTAAAAGGCATCTATCAGACCTGCGGCATTGCCGAAGCAGCTAAAAAAAGCAGAGCTTATTTAAATTATAACACAGATACAGTAACTTTGCCTAACCCTGAAGGAAAAATATTAAAAAAAATTACAATTATAAAATGCTTGCAGGAGGCTGATGTCATCATCTCTCTGCCCAAGCTGAAAACGCACAGCATGACCATGTATACCGGAGCAGTAAAAAATCTTTTCGGTGCTGTACCGGGAATGAAGAAGGCAGAGTATCATATGGCTATGCCTAAAACAGAAGATTTTGCTGACTTGCTGCTGGATATCTGCTCTTTTGTTAAGCCAAAGTTAAGCATCATGGATGCAGTTACAGGCATGGAAGGCAACGGGCCGACTGCCGGACAGCCCCGCAAAATAGGAGCAATCCTTGCCTCAGCTAATCCTTATGCCCTGGATATTGCCGCAGCACAGCTCGTAGGCTTCAAACCGGAAAAAATAGTTACCATTAAAGCTGCCCTGGAAAGAAATCTCTGTACTGCCTGCGCGGAAATCATCGGCAAGGATTTCTCAGCTTTAAGGATTAAGGACTTTAAGCTGCCAAATCAGTACCGTAAGATTAATTTCCTGGAAAACTGGTCTCTGCCAGGCTGGTTAAGCCGGCTGCTGATTAAAAATCTCACTTCCCGTCCTGTCTTTTCCGCCAGGAAATGCCGCAAATGCCTGGCCTGCATTCAGCATTGCCCGCCTTCGGCTCTTACTATGGGAAAAGATAAGCCTGAAATAAATCTTGACTTATGTATCCGCTGCTACTGCTGCCAGGAGCTGTGCCGTTATCAGGCGGTTAAAATCCGCTCCTCCTTATTCGGGGGATAAAATTCAGCAGACTGGTTAACCTAAGAAAAAAGGAGTGGTTACGATGCTGGTGAATTTTATCCGCACTTTGATTTTAGTGCTTCTCGTATTTATAGTTTTACGCATCATGGGGAAAAGGCAGATTGGAGAGCTTGACCCTTTTGAATTTGTAATCACGCTTATGATAGCGGAGCTGGCCAGCACGCCGATGGGCAATATCGGCATACCTTTATTGAGCGGCATTATCCCCATAATCGCCCTCCTTTTTTTGCATCTCTCTTTTTCCTATCTCAGCTTAAAAAGCAACTGGGCCAGGCGCTTAATCTCCGGCGTGCCCTCTGTCATTATCCGCAACGGAAAGCTGGTAGAAAAAGAATTAGCCAAAATTCGCTGCAATATTCATGAGGTTTTGGAGCAGTTAAGAATCTCCGGTATCACTGATATTTCTGAGGTAGCCTATGGCATATTGGAGACCAACGGTAAGTTAAGTGTTATTCTCAAAGCAGAAAAAAAGCCGGCTACTCCGGAGGATCTGCAAATAGAGGTACAGCCCGTTCAGCTGCCGCAGTTAATCATCGTTGACGGAATCATGCAGAAGACTGACTATAATAATCAGGAAACTCAAGAAAAAATCCTTCAGGCGCTGAATAAAGCAGGCTATGCAAGCTATAAAGAAATCCTGCTCGCGACCATCGATTCTCAGGGAAAAATAAATATTCAGGGCAAAGGAGAGAGAACCTGTGAACAGCAATAAATATTTCCGTACCCTGACTAAAGGAGCGACACCATGCGGACAATTTTAATCTTAGTGCTTAGCTTGGGACTGATTTTAACCGCTGATTTTTTTCTTATAAGCTATCTTAATGCTTCGACTGAGCAATTGACCGCTCAGCTTAACGGATTAGAAAAAAGAATCGAACATAATGATTGGCAAGCAGCCAAAAAAGACTTAAACCGCTGGCAAGATAACTGGACTAAAATCCAAAATTCATGGACCCTGTTTATCGACCATCAGGAAATCGACAATATCGAGCTTTCCTTAAACCGTATGCAAAGCTATATCCACAGTCAAAACGAAGTCCTGTCGCTCGGCGAATTATCGGCTTTAAAATATTGGATAGCCCATATTCCGGATAAGGAAAGCCTGCATTGGGGAAATATCTTTTAAAAAATCCTTAAAGCTGCCCCGTTAAGATAATCACAGTATTTGCCCTGATAAGTGTCATTAGCCCGCATTTTTTCCTCTATTTCCTCTTTTATTTTCCACCAACTGGTATTCCAGTTGGCAATTAAGGTATCCTCCTTGGGAGCACGTCCTATCAATCGCTGCACCACAACACGAGAATCAAGATTTTCTAAAAAAAGCATCACCCGGGCAATATATTCTTCCTTGCTTAACAGAGTTAAATTTCCCGCCAGATAAGACTCAGCCAAAGCACTTCCCTTAACTACATACAAGGAATGCAGCTTCACCTGCTCAATCTGAAGAGCAGAAATGATCCTGGCCATTTCAACAACATCTCTCCGGTCATCCCAGGGCAGGTCCAAAATCAAATGGACACAGGAAACAAAGTCATATTTTTTCAGCCTGAGAACAGCATCAATAAATTCAGCCAGCCCATGGCCGCGGTTAATTTTAGCCAAAGTATGATAATTAACTGTCTGAAGGCCCAGCTCTAAGCTTATATTCTTGCCCTGCTCCTTTCCATACTGCAAAAAGCAGTCCAGATAAGCATCTGACAAGCAGTCAGGCCGGGTAGAAACAGCCACCTCCACTATATCCTGGTCGGTTATCTCCTCCAGATATTTTTTCAGAACCTTAAGAGGCAGATAGGTATTAGTGAAGTTTTGCAAATAAGCAATAAATTTTTTCGCTTTATAGCGCTGCCCGATATAAAGCTTATTTTTTTGCAGCTGCTCCTTAACACTAAGCGTATTAGATAAATCCTCAAAGCCGGCTCCCTGAGCCCCGCAGAAAATACAGCCGCCTACCCCTAAATTGCCGTCTCGGTTAGGACAGCTGACCGGCAGATTGACCGGCAGCTTATAAACCTTCTCTCCATAGCGCTCTTTTAAATAATCAGAATATGAACGATACAGCATTTCCACTCTATCCTCTCGGCAGCAGCCCATAATTGGCTAAAGACGCACTGACTTCATCGGCCAGCTGTTTAAATTGCAGGTCATTTTCTTCCCGGCTGAGCAGATAATTAAATCTTTCCTGAAAACGGAATACCTCTTCATTCTTGCCCGAAAAATAAAGCGTGTTGATGCCCTGCAAAATAGCTGAAACCAGGTGAGATTTCACCTGGAAGGTTTTCTGCGCCCCTACCACCTCATGATGAATAGCCGACATTTCTTCATCCAAAGAGAAGGCCGCTTCGGCTGCACTGATCAATCTCTTTTTTAAATCCTCCGGCAAATTATGCTTATACTTATAATTCAGAGAATGCTCGATCGTGGCCCAGAAATTCATAGCCAGAGTCCTGATTTGAATTTCTGCCAGAATCTTCTTTTCTCCCTGAGCCGTCTGCACCGGATAGGAGATTATAATATGGTAGCTCCGGTAACCGCTCGGCTTAGTATTTTTCACATAATCCTTCTCATTGATTATAGTTAAATCCCTGCCGTCCCTCTGCTTGACCAAATCTACCACCCGGTAAATATCCTCTACCATCTGACAGATGATCCTTATCCCGGCTATATCCTCCATCTTATTTTCAATATCAGATACGCCTATCTCCATCTTTTTAGCCTTTTCCAATATACTCGATATCTTCTTTACCCTACCGGTAGTAAACTCAATAGGAGAATATTCACCTGCCTTACGCAGAGCATTTCTTATCCCCTTAAATTTTATCTTCAGTTCTTCTACTGCCTGTTCATAAGGTAAAAGGAATTTATTCCATTCTTGAATCGCCATATGCCCCCGCCTTTCTTCATATTCAATAATCCTTCTGCCGCAAAAATTTTTAGAGCTCCTTTTAAAAGTACTCATTAATAAAATTGCTGCAAACAGGGAATAATTTTTCCAAAACAGCCAGCTTCTCAGAAGCTAAAACAGTAATTTTGCCTAAATAAACCAGCTGTTTTACAGACAAAGCCCCAAATACCAGCTGAGAAAGAGGTCCAATCTGGCAGCTAACCTCAGGTGTCACAGCAGAAATCCTGGTTACCTCCATCCTGCCCTCCTTCAGGCTTAGCTTAAACAAGCCATTATTCCATTCAGCAAGATTATCCTCAACCTGTAAAATAAGCTCAGCCGCATAATCAGCAGGATAGCTGAGACTTACCAATAATTTCTCCAAATCAACTATTCTGCCTGACATGAAGCCTACCAGCTCAACGCCGGAATTTATCTCCGGCAAAAGACAATAGGTCAGGTCATCGCTGGCTGACTGCCAGTTAATTCTTTCCACCTGGGTCCTGTGCTTATACATAAACTGATACAAGGACTTCTGCGCCGCAAAATCAACATAAGCTAATTCCCGGACCAGAAACTCACCCTCATGGAGTAAGTAAAAAATATAGCCGACAGGCCGCTGCTCACGCTTTAACAGATAAATAAAACCGCCATAGCCCCAATGACATTCCATGATAGAATGCCAATTAGCACAGCTTCTCTTGATATAGCCATTTTTGCCTTCTAAGAACCGCTCATAAATATAATTTAAGGTATCAAGCTCAGTAAAATCATTGATAAAATGAAAAGTCCCCTCAATAGAGCCTAAGCGCTTAAAATCACGCAGCCTCACCTTATAGCGGTAGCGATAATAACAGATATACCACTGATAGGGATAATAAAATCCGGCCTTAAAGGGCATTAAAATCGAAAGATAATGCCCCCTGGAGCGCATTTCCAAGAGAGCAGCCTGCAAAAGCTTTTTTACCACCCGCTGATTTCTGGCCTCGGGAAAGGTAGCCAGTCCGACCAGATAGGAAACAAGGAAATATTTGCCGCGCAGCATCAATTCATAAGGAACCAGCTGCACTGCCGCCAGCATCTGCCCTTTATCATAACAGGCTAAAGTATTTTCATTTTTATAATAATCAGTAAAATACCAGCTGTAAAAAGGCTCCTCACGTTCAAAGCAATAACCCCAAAGCCATTTTATCCGGCTTTTATCCTTTTCCGTCACTAGCTTAAATTCCATTTCCTCACTCCTGCTTCAGAATAACCTTATATTTTTCATTCATCATCACCGGATAATACGATTCCTTAGCCTTGCGCAGTCCGGGAAGGCCAAGGTCCTCCTCCCGATTGATATACTCCTTTTCTGCCCAGCTGTGCTGACAAAATTCCTGATTGACAGCCACATACAAGCCTCTGATATCAGGGTCCGATTTTTCTATATGAATAACCGCCGTATCCTCATTCAGCTCCTCACCAAAGGTAAAGGCAGCTACCTCTCCCTCAAGCAGGATAACTCCTCCTCGGAAATCCAGCTCCGAAAAATGGTTCAGTCCTTTAATAATCGCATTTTTTTCACACTGAAAGGTCG
>JBJDXG010000285.1:0-2288 GCA_051866555.1 bacterium
ACCCGCGACCTGCTGATTACAAGTCAGCTGCTCTACCAATTGAGCTACACCAGCACTTAACAAATCTTATTATATATTCTATTATACACAGTGTCAAGTATTTTTTATGCAATTTTACAAAAAATTATCTAGCTTTAATCTTTAGCCGCTTCCTTCATCTCTTCAATGTTTCTGACTTCCAGATATTTCTCCAGCTTCCTTTTTACTCTTTGCAGAGCATTGTCAATAGATTTTACATGGCGATCCAATTCCTGAGCAATTTCCTGATAGGACTTTCCGTCAAGATAAGAGGTCAAAACCTTCCATTCCAAATCGCTGAGAATTTCTCCCATTTTTTGTTCAATATTGCTGAAATCCTCTTTATTGATCATCAGTTCTTCAGGATCAGTTACTTTAGTCCCGGAAAGAACATCAAGCAGGGTTCTTTCCGAATCCTCATCATAAATCGGACGATTCAGGGAAACATAAGAATTAAGCGGAACGTGTTTTTGTCTGGTAGCAGTTTTTATAGCAGTAATCATTTGTCTTGTAATACACAGCTCAGCAAAGGCTCTGAAAGAAGACAGTCTGTCACTGCGAAAATCTCTGATGGCTTTATATAAGCCAATCATGCCTTCCTGTATAATATCCTCACGGTCAGCACCAACCAGAAAATAGGAACGAGCTTTGGCACGCACAAAATTCTTGTACTTATGTATCAAGAAATTTAATGCGATATTATTGCCTTCTCTTGCACTATTCACAATTATCTCATCATCAATTTCATCATAAGCCGCATACGATCCGTCTCTCTGAGTGTTTAAGCTCACCAATGATCGCCTCCAGTATTCCAATATTGTTGAACGAATGCTTATCGCTAAGATCAGCAAGAACTATCAACGTTATTATACCTACTTACCCTGTCCAAGTCAATAGAACATACGCTAGTTATTTTTCTCACCTCTGCGTATTTTTTCTAATCGTTCCACAATATCCTGGCTTAAATGCGAAGAGAGCAGATTGCGGGAATTTTTTCTCTCTAATTCTATTCTTTTCTGTTCAATCTTCTCCTTATTGCTTACAATTTTATACCACAGCTCTCTGGCCGATAAGCGATAGGCGCCCTGCCCTAAAATGATATGCTGCTCCAAGCCGTCTGAAGTCGCAACCGTCACACTGCGGTACTGACCAATAAGCTTATGCACCAGGCTTTCAATAACCAAATCAGCTATTTCATCCTCTTTGGAATAGATGACTTCTATTCCGCCGATATTTTCTTTAATCTCCAGCCCGCCCTTAACCATGTGAGCATCAAAAACCAAAATAACCTTTTCCCTTTGAAAGCTCTGATACTCTATCAGATATTCAATCAGCTTTTCTCTGGCATGTTCCAGACTTTCCTCCTTTAAGTGCTGCAGCTCCTGCCAGGCATTAATTATGTTGTACCCGTCAACAATCAAACAATTTTTCATCATTTTGCTCTCTGCCGTACAGCTTCATACATGAAAAGAGCCGCTGCCACTGAAGCATTTAAAGAATTGACCTGCCCCTGCATCGGAATCCGCAGGAGAAAATCAGTTTTTTCCTTAACCAGTCTGCTTATGCCTTTCCCTTCATTGCCTATAACCAAAGCCAGTGGACCGGTTAAATCAGCTTCTGTATAAAGCTTTCCCTGCATATCTGCTCCGGCAACCCAAAGCCCTTTTTCCTGCAAAAATTCAATCGTTCGGCCAATATTCGTCACCTTAGCTACCGCTAAATGCTCGATTGCCCCAGCCGAGGTTTTCGCCACAGCCGCAGTAAGTCCGACAGCCCGCCTCTCAGGAATGATAAGCCCATGGACTCCGGCCCCATCAGCACTCCTCATAATAGAGCCCAGATTATGCGGGTCCTCAATCCCATCCAGCACAAGCACAAACGGGTCCTCACCGCGCTCCTCGGCTATGGCTAAAATATCCTCAACCGCAACGTATGAATGAGCTGCCACATAGGCTATCACGCCCTGATGATTAGCAGATTTAGTTATCAGATCTAATTTTTTCTTTTCCGTTTCCTGGATTATTATGCCCTTTTCTTTAGCCAACTGAATTATCTTTCTGACCGAGCCATGCTTTTCTCCTTTGGCCAGCACAATCTTTTCAATCGTTCTGCCGCTTTTCAAGGCCTCTAAAATAGGGTTCCGCCCTTCTAAACGTTCTGCCATGCTTTCTCTCACCTCTCTTATAAAAATTTATCCCTGACCTCCTGCTGTCTGCCGCAGCACATCCTGCCCTCCCGGCACTTGCCTAAAACGCAAGCAGGCAAAGCCT
>JBJDXG010000286.1:0-2278 GCA_051866555.1 bacterium
ATAAGGCAGTATAATAATAAAACAGGTCAGTTCGCAATTATCCTGACTATAAAAAAAACTACGGAGGTACATTGATGAAAGACACTAAATTCCTTACTCAAGCAGCCTTGATAGGAGCTGCTTATGCAGTGCTGACTATTATCCTGGCCCCTATAAGCTATGGAATAATGCAGGTAAGAATAGCCGAAGCATTGACCGTTCTGCCCTTTTTTACCTCAGCCGCTGTCCCCGGTCTTTTCATTGGCTGCCTGATAGCCAATATTTACGGCGGAGCCGGTATTGCTGATATAATCATCGGCAGTCTTACAACCTTAAGCGCAGCTTATCTTTCAGCAAAGATTAAAAAGAAATGGTTAGTTCCTTTGCCGCCGATAATCTTAAATGCCTTAATTATCGGAACTATGCTCTATACTATATTTCTTAACACCGGAGATAAAACTACCTTATTGGCAGCTATCGGCTGGGTAGGTCTGGGACAGACCATCGCCTGCTACGGCCTGGGATATCCTTTATTGATCTTATTAGAAAAATATAAGGACAAATTATTTTCTAAATAGATTTTGGCAAAAAAAACAGAACCGGAGCCAAAGGCCGGCCGGTTCTGTTTTTTCTTTATCCGTATACTTACTAATTAACTATCTCCCTTTTCATAGACCTGATAAACATAAACAGATATAAAACAGTAAAGGCAGAGTATAAAATCCATGCCGCCTTATAACCTATCGTATCTCCCAGCACTCCGGAAATAAACGGGCCGACAGCTCCTCCCAGGGTAAAAAACATATTGACAATCCCCAGCATTACAGAATAATTTTCTTCAGGAAAGATTATTCCCACACTGTAAGAAGGCCATAACGTCGATAAGGATAAGCTAAGCCCAAAGGTAACGGCAAATATATAAGGAAAGAAATTATTCTCAGCCAAAAAAAGACAGATGATTCCTATTAAGCTGAGACCGCCTAAAAGTAAAAGAGCTTTTTTTAACTCCAGCCGGTCAAAGATTATTCCGCCTAAAACATTACCGATAACCGCAAACAGAGATAAAAGCGAACCAATCTTAGCACTGTAGATTAAGGAATAATTCAGATACCCAAGATACGGCTGGACATGAATCTGCACTCCGGCAATGGCCAGTCCCATAATAAACATTCCCATAGCAAAAATCCAAAAGATCAGATTTTTAATAAATTTATTGAAAATATTTTTAGTTGCTGACGAGCTTTTTTCTGCAATTTTTTCATTTTCAAAAGCAAGCTCCGGACCTTTGCGAACTATAAAAAGGCAAATCGGTAAAGCTACTACTAAAATGATAAACCCCAAAAACACATAAGCAGACCTATAACCAAAGCTTTGAATTATGCGGGAAACTATTGGCATAAAAATAAAGCTTCCTATTCCCATGCCGGAAAAAGCTACACCCATAGCAAAGCCCTTCTGCTCGCCAAACCAATTATTTATCATAGTAGATATGGGAATGATTGAAATACAGGCAATGCCGACTGCAGAAAATAAGGTTATAAAGTAGAACATCATAATAGCAGAGGCAAAGCTGTAAGCTATAAAACTAAGGCCAAAAAGCAAAGCTCCTGTGGTCATGATTACCTTTATATTGATTTTATTCAGCAGATTACCTATTATTGCGGAAACAGAAGCAATGACCAGCCCGCTTATAGTAAAAATTAACGAAAACGAACTAAGAGAAAAATTCAGCGCTTCAGTAACCGGATTTATGAAAATAGTATGTACCGTATTAAAGATACTAAAAGGAACCGCCATTAGTAAAAAGCAGGCCGCTAATATCAGCCACTTATAATATAAAGAATATTTACTGCCCATTCAGCCATCGTCCCTTCCTTAAATTATTAATTTATTATTCTGCTAAAGATAATAAATTATACTTGATAAGCATTATAAGCAAATAAAAAATTAAAGATAAAAAATAAAATTATTTTAGCAGGTTTTAATTTATAATAAATAGAAATAAAAATATATCATATTTAATAATAAAACGTAGGGAGATGATTTAAATGTTTAAAAATTTATTTAAAACTTTAAAAAAAACAAATAATACAGAACCTACTATCGCCCCACCCCTAAAAATTGAACCGGAAACAGCAAACGATATTAAGGTCGTTTACTTACATAAAAAAGAGCTCACTAAAAATAATTTAACAGAAGCCTGCCGCGTTCCTGATGGTCCTGCCTTAATACTGGGATTTGTTTCCCCTGATTTGGATATGCAGAAAGCATCAGCAGAAATTAAGGCACTGATTCCTGC
>JBJDXG010000287.1:0-9909 GCA_051866555.1 bacterium
TTCGACACTTACTTACCTGATCCGATAGATGGGATCTTCTGCGATATAGCATGGCGAATAAAAAGGGGAGCGTTGCTCCTGACCCGAAATCTGATATGCTCCCTTCTAGGTAGACAAGTGAAATAATAAAAACTTGTCACTTAGGAGGGAGCATATTTTATGTCTAAAAAGAAAATATCTGTTGAGGATAAAATATATGCTGTAAATCTGTATCTGGACGGGAAGGAAAGTCAACATCGAATTGCATCTATGTTTGATGTCAGCATATCTTCTGTCCAGCAATGGATTCACATTAAAGAGAAACAAGAAATATTCTAAAGAATTGAAACAGCAAGCTGTTTTGGATTATTTAGCAAGACATGGTTCTCAAGATAATCTTTATAAAAAATACAGGATTCGTTCAAAAGCTAAGATATATAAGAAGAAGGCGGGGCTAAGCCTGATTCGTCATTAATATATATATATATAAGGTAATCAAAGAAGAACATGACTATTTCATTATGGATCTTTGCAAACTTGATGGAGTATCCAGAGCTGCCTACTATAACATGAAATTTACTTGCAAGCTGCCTAAAAAACTGCCAGCAGATAATCTACTGGCAGGAAAAATTTATATTTTTTAATTGTCTACTTAACGGGGAGCAGTCCATATTTAGTTCGACATCACTTTTTTATAGAGGCAATTATTTTTTCTCTTTTAAATAATCTGCTGTTTCCTGGACAATAACTTTGGTTAAAAGTATAATGGCAATTAAGTTAGGAATAGCCATTAAGCCATTAGCCGTATCAGCCAGAAGCCAGATAAAGTCTAATTTTAAGAACGGAGCCAGAGCAACTAAAATGATAAAAACATAACGATAAATAGTGACAGCTTTAACCCCCAGCAGATATTCACAGCATCTTTCACCATAGTAGTTCCAGCCTAAGATACTGGTAAAGGCAAATAAGCAAAGGCTGACAGTGATTAATATTGCTCCGGCCTGACTAAGAACAGAAGAAAATGCCAGATGGGTCATAGCAGCTCCGGCTACTTCTCCGGTCCAGGCATTAGTAACGATTAAACAAAGGCCGGTTAAGGAGCAGATGATAATAGTATCAATAAAAGTACCGGTCATGGAGATTAAACCCTGCTCAGCCGGCCATTTTGTTTTGGCAGCAGCGGCAGCAATTGGCGCACTACCAAGACCTGATTCATTGGAAAATACTCCTCTGGCAATACCAAATTGAATACCCATCATGACAGTAGCTCCGGCGAAACCTCCGGTTGCGGCTGTAGAAGTAAAAGCATTTTTTATAACCAGAAGAATTGCTGCCGGAATCTCAGTTATATGGATAACCAGGATTAAAGAACAGGCGATAAAATACAAAATAGCCATTGCCGGTACTATCTTTGAGGAAACCTTAGCAATACTTTTGATTCCGCCGATAGTAACTAAAGCGACTAATAAAGTAATTACGCCGGATGTAACGGGAATAGGAATACCCAGACCCATTTTACATGATTCAACTATGGCATTGACCTGAGGGAAGTTTCCTATGCCGAAGCAGGCAGCAAAAACAGCAAAGCAGGCAAAAATAACAGCTAATGGTTTGTAAGCCTTGCCTAAACCATTTTCAATGTAATACATTGGACCGCCTGAAATTTGACCATTATCATCAATAGTCCGATACTTAACAGCTAGGCAGCCTTCAGCGTATTTGGTAGCCATACCGAAAAATGCGGCCAGCCACATCCAGAATAAAGCTCCGGGTCCGCCGATCTTAATAGCAGTAGCTACTCCGACAATGTTTCCTGTACCAACAGTAGCTGCCAGAGCAGTACACAGAGCACCGAAGCTGGAGACATCTCCGGTTCCTTCATTTTTAGCTTTAAATATCAGCTTTAAAGCCAGAGGTAATTTGATGACCTGAAGTAATTTTAAGTGAATAGTCAGCCAGATACCTGTACCTACCAATAAGATAAGCAGAGGCGGTCCCCAGACCAGACTATTAATAGTGGTTAATGTTTCCAAATTAATCACTCCTTTTAAGATAGTAAAAGCTAAAAAGGCAAATCCTTAGTGATTTGCCTTTTTAAAAGAAAAAGTAATTTATAATTGTTGATTAATACTGTTGCTGTTTAAATACTTGTTTGTTTCATCAACAACGACTTTAGAAAGCAATAATAAAGCAATCAGGTTTGGAATAGCCATTAAACCGTTTACGGTATCGGCTAATAACCAGATGAATTCTAATTTTAAGAATGCACTGGAGGCAATTAATAAAATAAAGATAATTCTGTAAGGCAGAATAGCTTTAGTTCCCATTAAGTATTCACAGCATCTTTCACCGTAATAGTTCCAGCCTAAAATAGTAGTAAAAGCAAATAAGCTAAGGCTGACTGTCAAAAGAATAGGTCCAAAGTTAGCCAAAACAGTTGAAAAAGCAGCTTGAGTCATAGCAGCTCCTGCTGCTTCGCCAGACCAGGCATTAGTAACTACTAAAGTAAGTCCGGTTAAAGAACAGATAATAATAGTATCAATGAAAGTACCGGTCATGGAAATCAAGCCCTGTTCACCAGGAGAATTAGTTTTGGCAGCAGCGGCAGCAATCGGCGCACTACCAAGACCGGACTCGTTAGAGAATACTCCGCGGGCAACCCCAAATTGAATAGCCATCATAACGGTAGCTCCGGCAAAACCTCCGGCAGCAGCAGTAGGAGTAACCGCACTTTTTATAACCAAAGCAATAGCTGCCGGTACCTGTGCTGCATTGCACAATAAGATAAAGATGCAGATAATAAAATAAAGTACCGCCATAAGCGGGATAAGCTTAGAAGAAACATTGGCAATGCTTTTTAAACCGCCCAGAGTTACCAAGGCAACCAAAACAGTAAGAATACCGCCGGTTACAGCGGGAGCAAGTCCCAGACTTAATTTACAGGAATCAATAATAGCATTTACTTGGGCAAAGGTTCCGATACCAAAATAAGCAACCAGAACTCCGAAGACAGCAAAAATAACGGCCAATGGCTTATAGGCTTTGCCTAAACCATTTTCAATGTAATACATAGGTCCTCCGGAAACCTGTCCGTTAGCATCGATTTGACGATACTTGATAGCCAGACATCCTTCAGCATATTTAGTAGCCATACCAAAAAAAGCAGCGAACCACATCCAGAATAAAGCGCCTGGTCCGCCCATTTTAATAGCGGTAGCTACCCCGACGATATTACCGGTACCGATAGTAGCTGCCAAGGCAGTACACAGAGCAGCAAAGCTGCTGATATCTCCGGTTCCTTGATTTTTAGCCTTAAAAATTAATCTTAGAGCTAAAGGCAGTTTAGTTACTTGCAGAAGCTTTAGACGAATAGTTAGAAAAATACCTGTACCTACCAATAAGATAAGCAGAGGCGGTCCCCAGACCAGGCTGTTGATTTGTGATAATAATTCCACTGAAAAACCTCCTTAAAATTAAAAATAAAAAAAGTCAAATCATTTGATTTGACTCTCAGGACATAACAAACAGACTTAAATCAACTGTTTTTTCTGTTCTCTGTCCTTTTGCCTGAGAGTTTCAACATTTTTGTTTTGCCCCTTCGGCGTCCACCAGGATCTCTCCAGAGTTCCGTCCATTTGCTGTTTGGTCAGCAAATATCAAGCGGATCCAAATATATAATTAAATAAATGCTATATCAATCAGTATAATATATTAAGCTAAAAAACACAAGGCTATTTCTGGTGTTTTTGCATACATATAGTCATGAAAGCGAAAGGAGAGAAAAAAATGAAACCGATTTATCTTGATTATGCGGCTACTACGCCGGTTAGAGCTGAGGTATTTGCAGCTATGCTGCCTTATTTAAAAAATTATTTCGGCAATCCCTCCAGCATACATACAGCGGGCAAAAAAGCTAAAGCCGGAATCGAACAGGCCAGAGCCCAGACGGCTAATCTGATTGGGGCGCTGCCGGAAGAGATCATTTTTACGAGCGGGGCAACAGAGGCTGACAACATGGCGGTTTTAGGAATTGCCCGCAGCAACAGAAAAAAAGGAAACCATATCATCACTAGTAAAATTGAACACCATGCAGTTTTAGACAGCTGCCGGGCTTTAGAAAAGGAAGGCTTTGCCGTAACCTATCTTGATGTCGGCAGAGATGGGATCGTTAGAGTAAGTGATGTGCAGAAAGCACTGCGGCCGGATACTATTCTGGTAAGCATTATGCACGGAAACAATGAAATCGGAACGCTTCAGCCTATTAAAGAGATAGGCAGACTGCTGGCTAAGGAGAAAGCGATTTTTCATACCGATGCGGTGCAGACGGCAGGACATATCCCGGTTGATGTCAGACGATTGCGGGTCGATCTGCTTTCCTTATCCGGGCATAAAATGTATGGAGTTAAAGGAGCAGGTGCTTTATATGTTCGCCGGGGACTAATGACGGAAAAAATAATGTTCGGCGGTGCGCAGGAAAATAACCGCAGAGCAGGCACTGAAAATGTGGCGGGTATTGTTGCTTTGGGCAAAGCAGCAGAAATAGCCAAACGGGAGGGCAGGGAGCAGAGCCGAAAAATTAAGCTGCTGCGGGATTATTTTATTGCCGAGATAACAAGCAGGATTCCGGCTGTGCAGCTTAACGGCCATAAAAGCAAGCGTTTGCCGGGAAATATTAATTTCTCTTTTGCTTATGTTGACGGCTCTGCTCTTTTACAGGCTTTGAACGCAGAAGGAATATACTGCTCAGCCGGTTCAGCCTGTACAGCGGGGGATACCTCTGTTTCCCATGTGTTAACGGCATTGAGGGTGCCGGATTACCTGGCGCAGGGAACGCTGCGCCTGACTATTGGGCGAAAAACTACTAAACAGGAATTGGAGTATGCAGTGGGATTTCTGGAGAAGAAGGTTCAGGAATTAAGAGCTCTTTCCAATACTTATCAGGCCCTGCATTTGCCGCAGTAAGCATTGAAAAGCAGGAATTATTGACTGGACAGGGAATAAAAAAGTAACATTAAAATTAAAGAAGGGATTTATATGAAATGGATTGCTGATTTGCATACTCATACTGTGGCTTCCGGACATGGTTTCAGTACGCTGGAGGAAATGGCCGCAGGAGCAAAAAGGAATGGGATTAAGTATCTGGGGACGACAGAGCATGGGCCTTTTTTGCCCGGCGGACCGCATCTGTATTACTTTTATAATCTGAGAGTTATTCCTGAATTTATCAATGGGGTCAGAATTTTAAAAGGAGCAGAATGCAATGTTGCTGAACGAGATGGAAAGCTTGATCTGCCTTTAGAGCTGCTTTTTCCGCTTGATCTGGTCTGGGCAGGCTTTCATCTTTATCAGGAGCCGGTCTGGACTAAGGAGGAGAATACTAAAGCCGCTGTGGCAGCCTTACAGAATCCGCTGATTGATGGCATTGTTCATCCGGGAAATCCTGAGTTCCCTATGGATCACCGGAGAGTATTGGAAGAAGCTAAAAAACAGAACAAATTGATAGAACTAAATAATGCGTCACTAATGTGTCGGGCCGGCAGCTTGGAAAACTGTTTAGCGATTGCCCGTATGGCGAAGGAATTGGATTTGCAGGTAATGGTCAACAGTGATGCCCATATTTCTTTTGATGTGGGACGGCATGACCGGACAGAAGTTTTGCTGTCAGAGGCAGGGCTGACTGAAGACAATATTATTAATGTTTCTGAAGAGAGACTGCAAAGGTTTTTGCAAACCAGAAGAAAGGAAAAGGATAAATGGAGGGAAGAAAATGAAGAAAATTAGTTTATTGTTAGTTGCTTTATTCGTATTGCTAACGACAACTGCCTATGCAGCAGAAAAACCTATAGTTGATTATTGGCATAAGGTTACTGTTTTAAGCTTGGAAACTGAAGATTTGCAGCCTTCTGTCTTTAAATTGCAGGATCCGGTTAAATCACTAGAGCAGAGCTTAATTTCAGCTCAAAGGATTAAGAAACAGTTAAAAAATATCCGACCGCCAAAGGAGTTAAAAGAAAATCACAAGCTGAGATTAGCCGGAATGGATTATCTGATTGGCGGCTTAACAAGCTTTAAGGATGCTTTAGCTAATAAAAACAGCAGGTGGCAAAATACAGCAGCTCTTGAAAAATTACAAAAGGCTACTCAGAATCTTACTCTGGCTCAAATGGAATTGGCTGACCTTTGCCGCAGTAAGCTGGCCGGGCAAAAAGATTATACTTATCAGGAGGAGTTATGCCTTTACTGGGCTGATATGACAGAAAAAGAACTTTCCATGAATGAAGATATTCAAAAGCTTTTGCAGGGCAGCCTTGAACTATTAAAGACAAAAGATGCGGCAAAATTGGATGATCTGCTGCTTTCCTTTACCGCCTTACAGCAAGATATAGAGAAAATGAGCCGGGAGATGAAGGCATACCAGCCTTCATCTCGGGTAATTGAGCTGCATAATAAAAAACTGGTTGTGATCGACTTGGCCTGTGAAGTAATGTCAGGAGTTAATGAAATGCTTAAAAATGATAAAATAGATAATATTTTTAAGCTCATGAATAAAGTAGATGATTTTGTTGCAGCTCAGCAGGAATATAATGCTTTATTTAAAACCATGCTTAATCAAAGATAAATTTAAAAACAGACTGTTTCATTTTTGATGAGGCAGTCTGTTTTTAAATAAACAACATAGTGTTTACCTGACGTTTAAATTTTGTTATAATAAATTAAAGTAATCATTTTGGAGGATCACTATGTTAAAACATCAGGCTTTAATTTATTATTTGTTTACCGAATATGCTTATACTTTTGAGGAAAGAGAAATTGCAGTACAGGATATGATTTACCTTTTAGCACCGTTTGGTTTTTCTTCGCAGGCGGTAAGAGTTTTGCTCAGCCGTTTTAAAAGCAAAGGAATGGTTGAGACAAGAAGGCAGGGGAAGAAAAGCTATTATGGTTTAACTAATGCCGGTATAGAGGTACTAGCCCGTGCTGGAAAGCAATTATTCAGCCGTCCTGTTTTGCAGTGGAATGGCTATTGGCGTATTATCACCTATAATATTCCGGAAACAGAGAGAAAAAAGAGAGATGAATTCCGTAACTTTCTGCTTTATTATCGCTTTGGTTCTTTGAGCAACGGCGTTTGGATTTGTCCTGACGGGAAAGGCGGGGTATCGCTTGCTCAGCTGAAAGAAAAAATAAATCAATTGGATATCAACCAATATGTCTATATTTTTCAGGCAGAGAAAATTGGCAGCCAATCAAATGAAAGCTTAATCTTTAAGGCCTATGGCTTGGAGGATTTAATCAAGGAATATAATTCATTTATTGCTAAATACCAAAAAGAGATCAACTCTTTTCAGGAGCCGGAAAGCGAAGAGGAAATATTGCAGCAATATGTCAAACGCTTTGAGGTTGCTTATGAGCATTCCTGTCTTTTGCAGAAGGATCCCTGCCTGCCGCAGGATCTGATACCGGCATATTGGAATGGCAGTCAGGCAGACAGCATAGCTTATACATATGTTAGTTTGTTAGGTAAAGCTGTATCTGTTTATTTTAAAAAGGATTTTCCTAAGAGAACCAGAGAGGATGTTCTTAATATTTTTAACAGAGCTGCCCGTTTTCTGGAGAATTAGCAGGGGATTTGTATCTGAAAGAGAAGATTATTATAAAAGAGCTGCTGAAGTGAGGTGCTGACATGAAGAAAAATATAAAATTTACGATCGTAACAGGAATGTCTGGCGCTGGAAAAAGTCAGGCAGTAAGGAGCTTTGAGGATTTAGGCTATTTTTGTATAGATAACCTTCCTCCGCAGTTAATTCCTAAAATTGCTGAATTGGCAGTTCAGTCAGAGGGGAAAATCGATAAGGTAGCCATGGTTGTTGACAGCCGCGGGGGTAAATTTTTCACAGAAATATTTGCGGCTCTTGATTCACTGAAAAATATGGGTATTTATTATAATATTTTATTTCTTGATGCCAGTGACAGTACCCTTATAAGACGTTTTAAGGAAACGAGAAGAAGACATCCCTTAGGGCAGGATGACCGTTTGCTGGAAGCTATTCATAAAGAAAGGGTAATGCTGAGTAAAATTAAGGAAAAGGCGCAGAAGATTATGGATACTTCTAATCTGACAGCTCAGGAATTGAAAAAAGAGCTGAAGAGCTTTTTTGCTGGGGATACTGGGCAATTAGTTGTGACAGTACTCTCTTTTGGCTTTAAGCATGGGATGCCGGTTGATGCCGATATGGTTTTGGATGTGCGTTTTCTGCCTAATCCCTATTATATTTCTGAATTGCGTGAATTAACTGGGAATGATTCACCTATTGAGAATTATGTTTGTGAAAAAGAGGTTACTAAAGAGTTTTTAAGTCGGCTGTACAGCCTGCTGGAGTTTTTATTGCCGCAGTATAAAGAAGAAGGCAAAGTAAGCCTGAATATTGCGGTTGGCTGTACGGGCGGCAAGCACCGGTCTGTAGTAGTTGCCAATAAAATTGCTGAGCTGGCTGAAAACAGTGGTTATAGTGTTTTGTTAAAGCATCGTGATATCACTAAAAAATAAAGGGGCAGAGGAACATGAAGATTATTAAATGGCTGCTGCCGGGGATGAAGATAAAACGCTGGATATTTTTAAGCTGTTTGGGTATGTTTTTTGTCAGTTTTGGTTTGGCTATTTTTTTAAAGCAGGAAATTATAGGACAGATGGAAAAAAGACTTTTAACTGAGGTATATCAGATGAATAATCACTATTTTCCATCTTTTTCTTTCATAATGGGATTTTTTTTATTGCTTCTAGGTTTAAGCCTGTTCATTATCGGTTTCCGGGCTATAATTCGCTCCATACTAAGTGCCATATTGCCTAATGGAGAAGAAAGTCTGGTTGAAGCACTTTACCAAAAAAGGCAGTTGGAGAAAGGGGCTAAGATCGTTGTCGTCGGAGGAGGAACAGGGCTGTCTAATCTTTTGCGGGGGCTAAAGCGTTACAGCAATAACCTGACAGCGGTAGTGACTGTGGCTGATGACGGAGGAAGTTCCGGCCGTTTAAGACGGGAGCTAGGCATACTTCCCCCGGGAGATATCAGGAACTGCATGACCGCCTTGGCTGATAAAGAGCCGCTGATGGAAAAGCTTTTTCAATATCGCTTTCAAGAGGGCAGTCTGGCCGGTCATAATTTTGGCAATCTCTTTATTGCGGCGATGAATGAAATCACCGGTGATTTTTTAGAGGTCCTGAAAGAATCAAGCAAGGTTTTAGCTGTTAAAGGGCGTGTCTTTCCTTCTACCCTGGATTCAGTTGTTCTAAAGGCTAAGTTATATGATGGGACAATAATCAGTGGGGAAACAGAAGTGGGAAAGCATGGGGAAGAAATAGAAGAGCTTTTCTTAGAACCGGATAAGGTTACAGCTTTGCCGGAAGCGATTGAATCCTTACTGGAGGCTGATGCTATAATTTTAGGTCCGGGCAGCCTTTATACCAGTATCATGCCGAATATTCTGATACCGGAGATCGTTGAAGCGATTCAGCAGTCTTCAGCCAGCAAGATATATGTCTGTAACGTGATGACCCAGAAGGGAGAAACGGAAACTCTGGATGCGGTAGGACATGTGGCCAGAATAGTTGATAAAATCGGTTCCGGAGTATTAGACTATGTAGTTGTAAATAATAAAGACATCAGTATGGCGATGAAAGAAAAATATGCCAAAGAAGGCTCCCAGCCGGTAAAGATCGATCGTGAAAGGCTTAATTCCTTTGGTGTTGAGGTAATAGAAGCTGATGTTGTTAATCAAACAGAGGTAGTGCGCCATAATCCTGTAAAATTAGCTAAGGTTTTATTGAAGATAATTACTAAGAACCGAACTCAATGGGATAGAAGAAGCGTAGTAGATTTATATCTTTTAGAACGGTTGATGAGGTGAGGAAGTGTCTTTTTCACAGGAAACTAA
>JBJDXG010000288.1:0-2275 GCA_051866555.1 bacterium
ACAGATTTTAACCTGGATTTAGCACCATTTTTAATATTCAACTCTCAAAGTCAGGAATTATACTAAACTAACTAAGCTTAGTCAAATTTCCGTTCCCAATCCAGCTTTAATCCTGACAAAGCTCACATGCCATAGCTTCAAGCTGCTCTATATTTTCAGGCTTAACACCTGATCTGATACTTACATTATTATTCAGCCAGGTAATATTCTTACTGCCGGAAAGCAATTCCTTCATAATTTTTGCCGCCATAGGCGCCCAGGAACCATTTTCAATCAGACCAATAGTCCGGTTTTGATAATTGCGTTCAGTTAGGCTGTCAATAAAATGCTTCATATAAGGGAAAATCTTAGCATTATAAGTAGTAGTAGCCAAAACAAGCTTGCCGTATCTGAAAGCGTCTTCCACAGCTTCAGCCATATCTTCTCTGGCCAGGTCGCAGACCACAACCTTAGGGCAGCCATTTTTTTCAAGCTTTTCAGCCAGTATTTCCACTGCTTTTTTCGTATTGCCGTAAACAGAAGTATAAGCAATCATAACTCCTTCTGACTCTACACCATAAGAGGACCAGATATTATAAAGATTCAAATAATGAGCCAGATTTTCTCTTAACACAGGTCCATGCAGCGGACAAATAATCTTGATATCCAAATCAGCAGCTTTTTTCAGCAAAGCCTGTACCTGATTGCCATATTTACCTACAATTCCGATATAATACCGTCTGGCTTCGCATTCCCATGGCTGTTCCACATCCAAGGCCCCAAATTTACCGAAGCCATCAGCAGAGAACAATACCTTATCCTTGCTGTCATAAGTCACCATAACCTCCGGCCAGTGAACCATCGGTGCAAAAACAAAATGCAGTTCATGAGAACCAAGAGAAAGAGTTCCTCCGTTTTCCACTACAACCTTCCTGCCGGTCAAATCCAAATTAAAGAAATTATCCATCATGGTAAAGGTCTTGTCATTAGCAACTACTACAGCCTCAGGATAAGCTTCCAAAAAGCTGGTAATATTAGCTGAATGATCCGGCTCCATATGCTGCACAATCAAATAATCAGGCTTGCGTCCGCCTAAGACCTTGGCAACCTTGCCCAGCCATTCCTCAGTAAAATCAAGCGCTACCGTATCCATTACTGCAATCTTTTCATCCATGATAACATAAGAATTATAAGCCATCCCATCAGGTACAATGTAATGACCTTCAAATAAATCTACTTTGTGGTCATTAACTCCTACATAAAAAATATCATTAGTAATATGCATTTATTTTCCTCCTCCTGGATTTATATTTTGCTCTTTTTATATTATATCATATATTCCATAAAATACTTGTTTTTATTACAAAAAATATAGGCTCTTTAAGAAAAGCTTCGGCGGACCAAATCAGCTCCGGCATCCATTCCCTGTGCCCCTAAAAGGACTAACAAATCCCCCGGCTTAACCTGCTTTAAGGCAAAATCTATTGCTTCCTCCAAGGTTAAATAATATTTAACTCTGTCCTCTCCGGCCAAAACACTTAAAAAAGCTTTTTCCTCTTCCGGCAAAACCCGGTCAGCTTCCCCAACAACATCACAGCTGGCTGTAAGAACGAGACAGGCAAAAGATTTTTTTTGCCTTAGTTCAAGCAAGGCCTTAGCATTTTCCCGATTGACCTCCGGACTTCGTTTGCCCCGCAAAGCATTAACGACCACCAGCTTCCGATACGGCAAATTATCCAGAAAAGCAAAGACCGCCTTAATGCTGTCCGGATTGAGAGCCGTATCATCAACCACAGTCAGCCCCTTAACCTGAAATACCTCCATCCGCCTCTCAACACAGGTAAAATTCTGCAAAGCACGACGAATGACCTGGTAATCAATTTTCTCCCATAAAGCAATCGCAATCGCAGCCAAGGCATTATAAACATTATGTAACCCCAAAACCTGCAGCTCAAAGGACATTCTTTTTCCGCTTCTCACAACCTCAAAGCTGCTGCCTTCGGCAGTAAGAACGATATTTTCCGCTCTAAGCTGACAACCCTCACCTAAACCATAGGTAATAACATGGCAGTCAGCATTCTGCGTCAAACGCCTGACCTCTGCATCATCACCGTTGATAAAAAGCGGCTTTTCTCTGCCCAGCATTTCTACAAACATCCTTTTCGCTTTTAAATAATCGGCAAAATCCGCATGACAATCCAGATGATCCAAGCCTAAATTAGTAATCACTCCTCCGGCAAAATCAAGCCCTTCCACCCTGTACTGCGCCAACCCTTGAGAAGAAACCTCCATCACA
>JBJDXG010000289.1:0-9897 GCA_051866555.1 bacterium
AGCAAAAAACTGTACGTCATACACAGTTTGTTAATCTATTGCTGACGATTGTGGCTATGGTTGCTTCACTGCTTTGTGCTTTGCCTATTACCAGAAATATTACTACTCACATATTTGAAATTAATCGCATAGCTGATAAAGTAGCTCATGGCGATTTAACTGAAAGCCCTGATATTAAGAGCAATGATGAAATCGGAGATTTGGGTCTCTCAATTGCTGAAATGATTAAGGGGATTAAGAGTCTGGTCAATGTTATTCAGGATGATTCTCAGCAGATCACGGCTTCCAGTGAAGAGTTGACTGCCAGCTCCAGTCAGTCAGCAGAAGCGGCTAATCAGATAGCTACTTCAATTACTGATGTTGCCCGCGGGGCGGATGACCAGCTGGATGTATCCAATAATACGTTTAATGTAGTAGAAAGAATTAATAAAAATATTGAGCTGGCTACTAGTGAGTCAGAGGATTTGGCTAACAAGTCTGTAAGAGCTAATCTTCAGGCTGAGGAAGGAAACAAAGCGGTAGAAAAGGCTGTTACCCAAATGACAAAAATTGAATCTGCTACTAATGTAACTTCAGAATTAGTGAGCAAGCTGGGTGAACGTTCTCAGGAAATCAGTCAGATCGTCAGTGCGATTACTGATATTGCTGCTCAAACTAATCTGTTAGCTTTAAATGCAGCTATTGAAGCAGCCAGAGCAGGTGAACATGGTAAGGGCTTTGCAGTTGTTGCTGAAGAAGTTCGGAAGCTGGCTGAACAATCTGCTAAAGCTGCCGGTGAAATAACCGGTCTAGTACAGGAAATTCAGGTTGATACTGAACAGGCAGTGCATGCTATGGAAGAAGGTGTGCGTGAAATCAGAACCGGTGCTACTATCGTTAATGAGACCGGAGATAATTTCCGCAATATTTTACAGGAAACTCATGAAGTTTCAGCCGGTGCTAAACGTGTATCCGAAACAATGGAACAGATTACTTCAGGCAGTCGGGAAATATTAGATGCAGTAAAACGCATTGATGAATTAAGCAGGGTAACTGCTTCTGAAACTCAGACAGTATCAGCGGCTACAGAGGAGCAACTGGCTTCTATGGAAGAAATATCTGCTTCCAGTCAGATGCTTACTAACTTAGCTGAGGAATTGCAGCATCAAATAGAACGCTTTAAAATTTAAGCTTTACGGCAGAAGAAGGAAAAGATTTATCTTTTCCTTCTTTTATTTTTTAGAAAAAGCAGGAATTATGGACTTATTTTCCGAATTTATATCATAATTTGTTGAAAAGGTAAAAAAGATATATTATAATTAAATTAAGCGTTTGTTTTATTCTGGATATCGGCTGGTGAGGAGGAGGAAGTTTGAATTTTTTTAAAAAAATTTTAAATACAGAAAATACATCGAATGAAGAATCCATCAATGATGATAATAAAGTAGTTGATGTTATTCCTCAGTCTATAAGGAAGCTCCTGGATGATGATAATATAAATGTGATATCGGATGTAGATGATAATAAAAAACAAACGATTGAAGTTGTAAGTGATAATAAAACATATCTATCTGAAAGAGAGTTAAATATAAAAAGAAATACTGCCAATAATCATAAGGATGGAAATAAAATGACGGAAAGAGATAGGTTAAAAAGTGTAAAAGTAGAGAAGAATGTTGATTTTGAGGAAATCTATCGTAATGCTGATATAAGATCCGGCGATGATTCTATTGAGTTAGTTATGAATACTATCAGAAAATTAGCTCCTTTTTATGAAACTAAATCTTTAGAAATACTGCAGATAACTGTGCGTACAACCTTGGAAACAGCAGGTCGGGATTTGGAAAAAATAAAGGAAGACGGCAATAATAAGGTTACGGCAATAAAGAAATATAAAGAATCGCTGGAAAATGAGATAAATAAAATAATTAATGATAATAAAAACAAAATAATTGAGCTGGAAAATAAAATTGAGCAATATAAAATGGATATTCAAAATAAAAAGGATACGGCCAGAGAAGTCAGCAGGCAGACGGAAGACAGGATTGCTGAAATTGTTAATGCGACTAACTTTTTAGATTTGGAAGGCAGTGGAACTATATTAGCGACTGAAGAAGAAGATTAAAAATAAACAGACTGATTAAATCAGTCTGTTTGTTTTTGTTCTGTTTTGCTTAAAGGAAGAAAAATAATAATAGAATTTTCCGTTTTTCGTAAGGTTGCTCTTAAATCATGCAGGATTTGAAAGCAGGAAAAAGAATTAATTATTGTAGTATCATGTTTAACCTCTATTAGTATATATTTATTTTGATAAGAAGTTTTAATAATCAATTCGTTGTCAGGTCTTAGATTGGGTTGAAGAATATCTAAAAGCAATGTATAAATATCCTGCGTACGGCAGTTAAATAGAGGCAGCTCTGAATCTGCTTTTATTTGAATAGTAGCCTTATGCTTATACAGATAAGAATTTAATAATTTTATTAAATTCTTAATCAGATAATTCAAATCCTGTTTCTGCGGATTGGCAGGATTATTGCGTACTAAGGTAATAAAGCTCTGGTAAAGTAAGGTTATATAATCTAATTCTTTAAGACATATTGTCAGGTAATTTTGTATATCAGGGTTGCTTTTTTTCTTAATCAGCTGTAAATAGCCTCTGATCACAGCTAATGGGTTTCCTAATTCATGCCCAACCTCTGAAGCGATATTACTGGCAAGCTCAAGTCTTTTTTTCTCATTTGAGAGATAATCTGTCAAGAAAATACAGCTCCTTGTTAATCATATTATATTTATTATTCTTGATAAAAATTATAAATCCTGTTGCTTAATAAAACGCTTCCTTGTATAATGAAATTAATCAGAAAAAAGAGAGGGGGGTGAAGATGAAATTAGATGGTTTAAAGGTTTTAATCTGCGATGATTCTATGTTGGCTCGTAAGCATTTAGAAGAATATTTGATGAATCTGGAATGCAGCATTTTTCAGGCTAAAGATGGTCAGGAGGCAGTAAACGTTTATAGGAATGAGATGCCGGATATTGTTTTGATGGATATTGTAATGCCGGTAAGAAATGGAATTGAAGCTTTGCGCGATATAAGGCTGATTAACCCAAATGCTAAGGTTATTATGATTTCCTCAGTAGGAACTGAAACTTATTTAAAAGAAGCTTTAAAAGCTGGTGCTGTTGATTTTATACAGAAGCCGGTAAAATATGAAATTTTAGAAAAGATTTTGTTAAAGTACAGCAAGGGAGGTAAATAAATGATAGGACAATTTTTCGGCAACTATCTTTTGAATATTGGTTCTATTTCCCGAGAGGATCTTTTAAAAGCGATGGAGTTAAAAAGAGATTCGCAAGTGAAATTAGGACTTTTAGCTATTGATGCTGGTTATTTGACGCCTGAACAGGTCAATATGCTGAACCAAAAGCAGCAGACGGCCGATAAGAAACCGGAAGAATTAGCTGTAGAAATGAATCTGCTGACTGAAGAGCAGGTTAATGAGTTGCTGCAAAGACAGGCCGACAGTTATTTATCTTTTGCTCAAACTTTAGTAGAACAGGGCTTTTTGACTGATGCTCAGCTGAATCAGGCTTTAGCTGATTATAAGCAGAAGTATGCTTTGCCTGAGCAGGATCTTGACAATGAACAGGGTGAAAGTATTAAGGCGATATTGGAGGACTTTTATAGCTTTGGAGACAGTGCAGAGGAAGAAATATATATTAAATATATAGAGCTGATTTTCAAAAATATTGTTAAATTTATTGGTGATGATTTTATTCCTCTTTCACCGGCAGAAAGTTCTGAATATGATATGAATTGGAATGTTCAGCAGCAAATAGTTGGAAAAGTTAATCTTTTGACCGGGATAGAAGCTTCTAAAAATTCATTTATGAAATTTGCTGAGCGTTATGCTGATGAGACAGATATGAAAAAAGAGTATGCCCAGGAGGTTGTAGGGGATTTTCTTAATCTGCATAATGGTTTATTTATAGTTAATTTGTCCAGTGAAGATTCTCTGGAATTATATTTAAGACCTCAGGAAAGCATAGCACAGGGAACGGTACGGTTTAAAAAGGAAATAATTTGTCTTCCTTTATGTTTTTCTTTTGGGATTGTAAATGTATTGTTGATTAACCAAGATTAAGTATTGGTGTTGTAATACCAATACTTTTTTTGTTTATACTAAGAATAAATTACAGAACTAATAGGAGTGATTTGGTGAAGAAAAGTGCTAATAGACTGCTGAAAGAACAAAGCCCATATCTAAGACAGCATGGTGCAAATCCGGTAGATTGGTATCCTTGGGGTGAGGAGGCTTTTATTAAGGCTAAAGAGACTAATAAGCCGGTTTTTTTGAGTATTGGTTATTCTACCTGCCATTGGTGTCATGTGATGGCCAAAGAATCATTTGAGGACTTAGAAACGGCTGAATATTTGAATGAAAATTTTATAGCAGTAAAGGTAGACAGGGAGGAACGCCCTGATATTGATCAAATTTATATGAATGTTTGTTTAGCGATGACCGGACAAGGAGGCTGGCCGCTCAGCTTATTTTTAACTCCGGATAAAAAGCCGTTCTTTGCCGGCACTTATTTTCCCAAGGAAAATAAATGGGGCAAGATGAGCTTTTTGGCTTTACTGAAGCTGCTCAGACAAAAATGGGAAGAGGATAATGATTTAATTGTAGCTGCTGGAGAGAGATTTGCTGAGGCTTTGCAGCCGGAATGCGGTGAGGCGGTGGAAGACTCTGTCTCTTTGTCTGCAATCAGTAAGGAGGCCTATGAGTGCTTAAAATTGGAGTTTGATGCTGTTTACGGAGGGTTTGGCTCGGCTCCTAAATTTCCTATGCCGCATACGCTGCTCTTTTTGCTGCGTTACTGGAAGCGTACGGAAGAAAAGACAGCCTTGCAGATGGTGGAAAAAACTTTAAAATCTATGAAAGCCGGGGGCTTATACGACCATCTGGGGTCTGGCTTTGCCCGCTATTCTGTAGATGAAAAATGGAAGATTCCTCATTTTGAGAAGATGCTCTATGATAATGCGCTGTTAGTCTATGCTTACACTGATGCATATCAGGCTACTGGCAATGAAGAATACAGACAGGTGGTTGCAGCTGTCTTAAATTATATAAGGCGGGAGATGACCAGCCCTGAAGGAGCCTTCTATTCAGCTCAGGATGCTGATTCTGAAGGCTGTGAGGGTAAATTCTATGTCTGGAGCCAGGATGAAATAATGGATGTTTTAGGCGGTGAAGAGGGAAAAATTTTCGCTGATTATTATGATGTCAGCGGTCAGGGCAATTTCATCTATGAAAAAAATCATTTAAACCATATTGGGCGGGAAATGCTTGACTTTTCAGCTAAATGGGGAATGACGCTAAAAGAAATGGAAAGACTGCTGACTAAATGCCGGAGTAAATTATTTAAAGAGAGAGCTAAGAGAATTCATCCGGCTAAGGATGATAAAATACTCTTCTCTTGGAACTGTTTGTTAATAGCGGCTTTGGCCAAGGCTGCCCGTGTGCTGCGGGATGATGATTATCTGCAAGAGGCTAAACGGGCTATGGATTTTTTGTTTCAGCGTATGGTTAGAGAGGACGGACGTATCTTGGTCCGTTACCGTTCAGGAGAAGCAGCTTTTCTTGGCTATTTAGATGATTATGCTTTTGGTCTGTGGGCCTTGCTTGAGTTATATGAGGCTGATTTAGCTGATGAGTATTTAGAGAAAGCTATGTGGCTGGCGGAAGAGATGGAAAGCCTTTTTGGTGCGGCCGGAGCCTATTATTTTACCGGTTCAGATGCTGAAAAGCTGTTGGTCAGACCGCAGGAAATTTATGATGGAGCTATGCCTGCCGGCAACTCAGTAGCTGTATGGAGCCTTTTGCGGCTTGCCGGCATAACTGGCAAGGAGATTTACAGCCAATGGGCGAAAAGGGTAATGGACAGTGTGCTTGCTGCTGTCAGTAAATATCCCAGAGGCTACACCTGTTTCTTATTGGCGGCAGAGCTGGAGCTGAATTCTTTGCAGAAGCTGGTCTTAGTTGGCAGCAAAGAGGAAGTGAAAGGCTTTAATCAGGCAGCGGCGGATTTCTTTCTGCCAAGCTTAGCAGTCAGCAGAAAGGACAGGGAGAATGATGAGGCTGTTCAGGCCAGACTGTGCTTTGTTCAGGGGTGTCTGCCTTCTATAATGCAGGAAGATAAATTGCGGCAGGAATTGAGCAAAATGGATGATTGAGCAATAAGTTCTTGCAATAGCTTTTTCCATGGGGTAAAATAGACTTGTAAAGCTCTTTCTTAGAAGTTGCAACGACTTATTCTATTAAAAAACCATAAGACTTCCCAGTTTAGAAGAGCATAAACTAAAAAGAGAAGTGGAGGGAATAAGTCCTAATGAATAATGAAGAGAAAATATTGTCTTTACTTGTGGAGATAAAAACAAAACAGGATAAAATGGAGGAAGCTCTATCTTTATCCATAACAAAGCAAGAAAAAATGGAGAAGGATTTGTCTTTATCCATAACAAAGCAAGAAAAAATGGAGAAGGATTTATCTTTATCTATAACAAAGCAAGAAAAAATGGAGAAGGATTTGTCTTTATCTATAACAAAGCAAGAAAAAATGGAGAAGGATTTGTCTTTATTCATAATAAAACAAGAAAAAATGGAACAGCGTATTGAAGGTCTTGAAGATGAATTTAAGAAGCTTTTTGGATACCTTGCAAAAAGAAATGAAGAAATTAATGCAAAGTTTGCTTCTATTGATGAAAAACTTGATAATATGGCGACTAAAGAAGATTTAAAAGAAGTTAAAGAGGTTTTAAATGATATGCCCACAGTTAAAAAGATTTTAATGTCTCATGAATGGGTATTGCAAAAGGAAGGTCTAAAATAGTAGTTATCAGGAAGGAGATTTCCAGTCTAACACTTGGACTCAACCGTTTTTGTATAGTAGTAGGTCTTACATCAATTGTAACTCTACAACCAAAAAGAGATAAAAATACGTTGATTATTGCAAGTTGCAAATATTTAGGCTATAATGAACATATACTAAATATGCCAAAAACGCCCTGTTGGAGCAGGACGTTTCCGGTTGAATACTGGAGTTAAGTGAAGAACGCTTTAATGACTACTATTAAAAGCGTTACAGCCTTTAACAATTCCGTTATGGATTTAATAAGTTCGGTTAAAGAACGGAAAGTCATGAGGCTTCACCTCCCTTATTCAATTTTTTAAGCAAGGTGCTGTGAACACCTTGCTTTTTAATTTTACCATAATTTATAGAAAAAGTCTTTAAGCGCTTGCTGTGGCAGGTGCTTTTTTATTTAGAGGTGTGCAATATGGGAATTTTAGCAAATGCATGGCAGGCTGCTACAAAAGGAACAGGAAGCTGGTTTTAACAATGAAAATGGAATAGGATTTGGATTGAAACATATTAAAAAGAGAGAAAGGACCTTCAAAAATTATGATTTAATAGTGCAGAGGATTATGTAGGAAGTTTTTAAAAATGTCCCCAAACTGTCCCCAATAAACAAATAAAAAAACAGCTACAAGGAGCAAAACCTTGTAACTGTGGGCTTTCGATTGGTGCGCCCGAGAGGATTCGAACCTCCGACCAACAGATTAGGAATATCCTGTTTTGAATGCCCATGAGCCCTTATGAACACTGGGCTTAAAGGCTTATATAAGGCTAATTTTAGTGTTTCATATTGTGCCGTATTTAAAGGCTTTTCAGGCTGTTTTTTTATGCTGTTGTGCCCATTTTGTGCCCACTTTTACTGCTATTATTTTGGTACCGCATAAAGAGATTGGATAGTATTTGCTATCAATTCATCATGATTTGGAAGGGCATGGCTATATAATTCCAATGTATGTGATTGCTTACTATGACCTAATCTTTTTGCTACGTCAGATAAGGCCACCCCATTGGCCAGGAGCTCTGTTGCGTGAGTGTGCCGCAGAACATGTAATTTTTTATATTCTATATTTGCGTTCTTTAATAAGTCGCACCAGGCCCTTTCAAAATTTCTAGGAGCAATAGGAGTAGCATTGCGTGTTAAAAAGCATAGTTTTTCTTGCTTTAAATCAATATTTTTAATTTTAGTTTTAAGTTTTTTCAGCTCATCACAAGCTTCTTGAGTTATTTTAATCTTTCTGATCGAGGCTTTAGTTTTTGGAGATTCTAAAATTAATCCAAGGCTATTGGATTTTTGCAGTGATTTTCGAATATAAATTTCGGACGAAGCCAGGAAAACATCACACCAGCGTAGCCCAAGAATTTCTCCGAGACGAGCTCCGGTAGTTACCATCAATAAAATTAAAGGATAATATTTTTTCAGCTTAATGTGATTTTTACATGTGGCCAAGATTTGTTCTATTTCTTCTCTTTTAAAAACTTCGATTCCCGGTGCTTCATATTTTGGGGCCTTTACTAAGGGCATGATATTTTTTTGCACCATTTCTAATTGGTAGGCTTTAGTATAGCATTCTTTAAGAAGCCTATGGATTTTATTTATTGTGCAAGCTGATAGTTTTAAGTGCTGGTAAAATTCTTGGATATTAAGAGGCTTTAATTCTTGAAGCTTAATTTTTGATAAAGGAATGAGGTGTTTGGCCAAACTTACATAACCTTCATAAGTACGCTGTTTTACTGTATCTTTTTTATAGGTTTCAAGCCATTTTAACAACCATTCGCCCAGCAAGACGTCACTGGGACTTACAAATGTTCCTTTCTGCATATTGTAGAGCTGTTCATTTTTCCAGCTGAGAGCTTCTTCTTTAGTTTTGAATCTTTTAAATATACGCCGCCCATCAGGGGCAGTCACTGAAGCTCTGTAAGAATTTCTGGACTTATCAAAACTTATTCCGCCTTCACCGTTTTTTCTTTTGGCCATGTTTATAGCCTCCTTTCACGAATATATGCTTATCTACTTAATAGGTGCCTCAGTAATTTCTTTTAATGATAATCATCTAATTGGCGTTTCATACCACTGACAATAGCGGCCATTTCGCTCAGGTGAGAGAAATGGTCAGTCAACAGATTATTTATCTTGCCTTACAGGCTCCTCCGGCAATTCCTCCTGTACTGTTTAGCAATAATTTCTTTATAAAAAAATATTGATAATACGTATAATACGTGCTATAATATATACATGATAAGGAAAGGAGGAGGGCAAACTTGCCAATGACTTCTAAAGAAATGATTAAATTGCTTGAAAAGCATGGATTTAAGTTGGTTAGCAGTAATGGTTCTCATAGAAAATTGATAAATCAGCAAACCAATAAAATCATAATCGTTCCTTATCATTGCAAAGACCTAGGCAAAGGGTTGGAGCAAAAAATTTTAAAGGATGCAGGATTGAAATAAATCCTGTATTCTTTGAATAAACTAAAATTGAAAGGGGAATAAAAAATGGCTAAACATTTTTATCCTGCAATTTTCAATCCAGAACAAACAGGAGAATACTCTGTTTTTTTTCCTGATTTACCAGGCTGCAATACCCAAGGTGCTACCTTAGAGCAAGCTTATGAGATGGCTTTTGATGCTCTGGGTTTATATTTAGAGGGTATTCCAGAATGTAATTATCCTGCTAAATCTAATCCAAAAGATATTGAAATGGGCTCAGATCAGTTTGTAGCTATAGTAGAGTTTGATAATCTATCTTATCAGAAAAAGCATAATACAAAATCTGTTAAGAAAACACTAACTATTCCTGGATGGCTTAATGCTCTGGCTGAAGAGAATCATATTAATTTTTCAAGTATTCTTCAAGATGCGTTAAAAGAACATTTGCAGGTAAGAGATTAATACTCGGCTTTAATGCTGAGTATTTTTTATATATAAAATATACGTTTGCTTTTATTTAGGCAATCTTTTCCGTATAATTTATTACAGCAATTTCTGTAAGCGCAGTTTTCATAC
>JBJDXG010000290.1:0-9873 GCA_051866555.1 bacterium
GTTATCCCTCCGGCATATAAAAACAATTCCAAAATCAGAGCCGTAGTAAGATAATACAGTAAAGTAAGCGGAGTAAAATGTCCTAAAGCTATCCCATTGAGCAAAAAGCGCACCAGGTTAATCAGGAAAATAACTCCGGGACGGGGAAGCAACAGCACGAGTGAAATCAAAAGAGTATATAAAATCACTCCGTTAAACAGTCCGGTCAGAAGAAAGCTGAACGGACCCAAAAACACATGCGCCAGATCGCTTAAAATCGTTCCAGGAATATTCACCGACAAAAAGCTGGCTGTCCCAAATAAAGCTATCAAGATCAATTCCTTAGTTTTAAAGCGATTTAAGATTCTTTTCTGCTGCTTGAGAAAGATAATAAAAGCCAGCAGACTAAGGGAAAAAGCAGCACAGGTAATTACTGCCGGCTTATAATCCTTAGTGATCAAATGAACAGTTTTATCTTCCTGGGCCAGAACCATATTGCTGCCCATTAAGAAAATCCTGGTTTTTAATAAATATTCTCCGGCTTTAAGAGAAGAGCTTTCACTAAGATATAGAGGCACTGCTATCATTTTCTTCTCTCTGCCCTTCAGGTTAGCCGTCAGCTGAATACTGCCCTTGGGCTGTTTATTGCCCTCAACCTCGGGCAGATGAAATTCCGGCACTTTTTTTCCGGTCCTGGTATTTATCAGCTCGGTTTTGAGCAGCAGCGTCAAAGGCTCCTCTCCGGTATTCTTCACCAAAGCGCCCAGATAAGTCAGAGGATGATTTTCTTCTGCCAGAGTGTCCACTGCTCCTGTACCGCGAAAAATACTGCGCAGAAATTCACTTTTGCTTTCCCGCATAATCAGGCTGTCTGCCCGATAACGTCCGTCCTTCTGACCCGATTCATTGACCGGCAAAAGCAGCTTCTCTAAAGAGAGCAGATTCCCTATCCCACTTACCGAGCTGACCTTTACCGGATATTTATGCAGGGTAATCTCCTGATTGATCTTGGTCCTGACCTCAAGGTAATAGATTCCCGGCTTTAAATCTTTATCTGCCTGAAAGGCAAGAAGATCAAACCAGTTGTCCATAGCAGTCTGCAAAGCTATCCTGGTTTTAAGCCTTTGACCGGAAGCGTACCAGCTGTCCGGCAAATTCTGATAAGAAAAGCCTTCCGGCAGCTTGATTTCCAAATCAACGTCAACAGCCTGTTCTGCTTTGCTTTCCACAAGGAAATAAGCATTCACTTCACTGCCCGGTACAGCAAAACCGGTCTTGGTTTTCATGCTGAACGGTATCTGAACGTCTAAATCAACCGTCTCAGCTCCTTCGGCTGCCAACGTAAAAAGCAATAACCATAATAAAATACAGAGCAAATTATTTTTTTTCATCATGCTGTAAATCTCCCTACTTTAAGCGGAATACGACAGGAAAGGAAGTAAAGCAGCTGAAGGCTTTTCCTGTGCTTCTGTCCTTGGCCGGTACAAAGCGCCATTTTCTTACCGCATCGACTGCTGCCTGGTCAAGCAGACTGCTGCCGGAGGATTGTCTGATACTGACTGAACCCGCCCTGCCGTCAGCTGTAACCTGCACTTTAACTCTGACTGTTCCGGTAATGCCCTGTTCACGGGCAGAGGCAGGATATTTCGGCTCTACTCGAGACAGAATCTGCGGCGGAATATAATCTTTCGGTATTTTTCCGCTGCCGGAACCATTTCCAGAACCACTGCCATTTCCTCCTCCGCCTCCTCCAGTGCCGCTGGTGCCGGAGCCCGTACCGCTGCCGATACCGGAGCCAGTACCAGTGCCTTGTCCGCCACTGCCGGAACCGCTGCCAGACAGACCGGAATTGCTCTCAGCTTGACCTGCTGTCTTACTCGAAGAGCTGACTGCCGTTTTAGCCGGCAAATCTTTGCTTTCTTTAGTCGGCTTAGTTCTGACCTCACTTTTGACCAGAGGTTTTACTGCCTTCACAGCCGCAGGTGCCGGTACCGGCGCCTTTAATTCAGGCGGCTGACTGGCCGGTGTCTTTACTTCTTTTACCGGTCCTGAGCCGCCCGACCTGCCTTCTTCTCCGGCCTCTCCTGCACCCAAAGACACCATTTCCAATTCAATCAAATCATCCTTGGGAGCACAACGCTCCTCTCTAAAGCCAATCAAGCCTAAAAAAACAGGAACTAAAAGGAGATGCAGACAGAGAGAACAAAGAAATGCCTTATTGTATGTCTTATGCATAAAAATCACCCCTAATCAGTCGCTATCGCCATTTTATGTACACCTGTCGTTTTCAGAACATCCAATACCTTAACCACCTCGCCGTGAACAGCTTTCTTATCTGCATTAATAATGACAGCCAATTCATTATTGCTCTGCTGCTCCGCTTTAATCCTCCGGGACAACAGAGGAAGCGGCATTTTTTCCTTATTAAAATAGACCTCATTATCCTTAGTAATAGTCAAAACTACATTTTTAGTCATCTGGCTTTCTTTAGCAGCAGCCTGGGGCAGATTGACCACAATTCCTTTCTGTTCAACCATACTGAGCATACTGATCATAAAGAAAACCAGCAGGAAAAACATAATATCGATCATGGGAATAATCATCAGATGCGGTTTCTTATTCTGCCTGTAATCCTGTAATTTCATCGTTTTCCTCCTAACGCAGCAGCTTTACACAGCGAGCCGTTACTCTTTCCATAGTAGTAATAAAAGAATCTACCCGATTATTCAAATAAGTATAAGCACATAAAGAGATTATCGCTACCCCAAGACCTGTAGCCGTCGCTACCAGGGCTTCAGCTACACCGCCGGTGATAGCAAACGGCTTGCCGCTTCCTGCCACATCAAGCACGCTGAAGGAGCCTATCATCCCGATAACGGTCCCCAAAAGCCCCAAAAGCGGCGCCATGGTTACAATAGTATCCAAATAATTGATATTAGCTCTAAGCAAATGAATCTGATTAAGGGCTGTTTCCTGCATAGCCTCTTTTATCGCTTCCTCACCATCGTCCTTAACCTCATAACCGGCTCTTAAAATTTCTCCCAGCACTCCGCTTTGCTGACAAAAGCCAGTTAAAGCAGAGTCCTCTCTGGTAATCAAAGGCATAGCCTGCTTGATAAATCTGTCCCCGTCTGCCATCAGCTTACGATAGCTGATTATCCGTTCTATTAAAATAGTCAGCGCAAAAATTGATAATAATACCAAAGGATACATTACCAGACCGCCCTTTAAAAATAGCTCTACTGCTCTTGTCATTTCTTTCTCTTCCTCTCGTCAATAAATGTTTTCTTCAATGCACACTCGGCTGCATAACGGTGACTGCCGGCCCAGTAAAAACGGGCAAAGCAGCCGCCGCCGCACAATTTAAAATCAGCGCAGTTATAACACTCTTCCATCCATCGGCTGCTTTTTCCTTCAGCCTCATGCATTTTCTTTAAATCCGGCGCTTCCTTCAGACTGCCCAGATAAAAATCCTGCTCACCGGAAAGTGAACCGCAGGGATACAAATCTCCATTAGGACAGAGCAAAAGAGATTCTCCCCGCATGGCATAGCAATGAGAAAAGCCGCATTCCGGACTGTTCTCCCGCCACTTGGACTGCTCTAACTGCCGGAAGATAATCTTTTGCCCGGTCAGCTTTTCTAAATGCTGCTGTCTTAAAAGTGCCTTTTTTAGTCCGCTTCTGACCTTATCAGGCTCCGGCGCGGTAAGCTGCTTTCCCCGCCCATGCAATCTCAGAAGGTCAAAGCCAATCAGCCTGATATTGCCCAGATAATAAGCTAAATCCACAATCTCCTCCAAATGCTCGGCATTCTCCGCTGAAATAACACAGGTAAGACCTGCTGCCAGCCCCGCCTGCTTCAGATTATTGATCCCCTGCACGGTAAGAGCAGTCGAGCTGCCCCTGCCCGCCAGAGGCCGCAGACGGTCATTAAGCTCAGGCCGTCCGTCAAGGCTCACGCCTATGCCTATATCAAGCTGTTTCAGCTCCTCAGCCATTTGTTCAGTAATCAAAGTAGCATTGGTCTGAACCTGAAAATCAGCCGGCAGCTCTCTTTCTCTGGCATACTCAACTATTTCCTTTAAACGGTCAAAGACCAAGAGCGGCTCTCCGCCGGAAAACTGCACCTTAAAGCGTTCGTTATCTTTAGCCGCTAAATCCAGAGCCTGCTTCGCCAAAGATAAGGGCAGCACGTTTTTCATTTCCTTAGCCCCGGCATAACAGTATTTACAGCGCAGATTGCAGCCGTCAGTTAAACTGAGAATCAAAAATTTAATCATTATCCATCCTGCCTTCCAGCTCTCCCTCCATCTCTAAATATAATTTAGTCAGTTCCTTTTTAGTCTCCGGTTTTGCAGTCCACAGTTCCCGCTTAATGGCCTCCAAAAGAGTCTGAGTTAAGGAATGCAGTGCCCAGGGGTTGACCTCCTTCATCCATTCCTGCATCTGCTTGTCAAAGGCATATTTGCCGGCCAGCTCCTCATACATCCAGTCATCCATGACCTTTGAGGTGGCATCCCACTGATAACAATGGCTGACTAAGCTGAAGAGATCGCCAGCCCCCTTATAGCCGTGCTTCTGCATCGCCTTGATCCATTTAGGATTAAGCACCTGACTGCGGAAAATAAGCTTAACCTCTTCATTCAGAGTTCTGACCTTAGTCCTTGCCGGGTCTGAGCTGTCACCGGAAAAGGATTTCGGCGCTTTGCCCCTTAAGCTGCGTACAGCAGCGATCATTCCGCCATGATAGGAGTTGAAATCATCAGAATCCAGCAGATTGCGTTCCCGGTTGTCCTCATTTTTAACCGTAACCTCCAGCGTACTCAGTCTTTTTCTAAACTGGTCAGCACATTTTTTGCCGGAAAGCTTACTCCCGTAGGCATAAGCGCCCCAGGTCACATAAACCTCTGCCAAATCATCAATCGTCTGCCAGTTTCCGGCCTCCAGGGCATCGGATATTCCGGCACCGTACCCGCCGGGAGGACAGCCGAAAATGCGGTAGGAAGCCTTCTCCTTAGCTTCATCCAGCTTAAGCCCCGCCGCTGTATATTCGCTCATCTCCTGTAAGATATGCTTGCGCACATAATTATCCTCTTCGCTTTCATCAAGCGAAGCCGCCAGCTCTACTGCTCTGTCCAAAAGATTAACTGCTGTCGGCAGAGAATCTCTGACCAGACCGGTAATTCTGGCTGTGACATCAATCCGCGGCCTGCCTAATTCCTGCAGAGGAATTACTTCCAAATCAATTACCCGGCCATTGCTTTTCTGCCAAACAGGCTTCAATCCTAAAAGATAAAGAAATTCAGCAAAGCAGTCGCCCTTAGTCCGCATATTGGCTCCGGCCCAGATGATTAGACCAACATTTTCCGGATAGCGGCCTTCCTCTTTAAGGTAAGACTCCAGCATCTGGTCGCCCAGGGATTTGCCCACCTCCCAGGCAGCACTGGAAGGGACAGCCGTCGGATCTACTGAATAAAAGTTTCTTCCGGTCGGCAGAATATCAGCCATGCCCCGGGTAGGTGCTCCCGATTGACCGGGTTCTACATAGCCGCCCGCCAAAGCGTGCAGAGAATATTTTAATTCCTGCCGGGTTCCTGCCAGATTATCCTTCAGTCTACTACAAAGATAACTCAAGGTCTGATGTATTTTTTGTCGATACGGCGGAGAAATTAAATTTAATTGATTTTGGAGAGAGGCCAGATCATAATCGGCCTCCATCACCGCCTGCACTAAAAGACGCGCTTTGGCCTGCACCTCCTCCAACAGCTGACCGTAAGTTTTCGGTTCACCCGGTATTCGCTCTCCCTTATGCTCCAGGATATAATTATAATTATATCCTGTGCTGTCGGCTAAAGCCTCCCGCAGCGAAGGAATATCGCCGTTTTGCAGCCGCAGCAGAGAAACATAATATTCTCTTAAGCCCTCGCCCTCAGGCGGACAGCCTAAGGTATGCAGTCCCTCCTTAATCTGCGTATCCTTGATTTCACTGATATAGCCGTGCAGCTTTTCTAAAAACTCCCCGAAATCTTCAATTTGAGCTAAATCAATGCCTAAATCGGTCTGGAGATTTTTCTCCTCCACCTTCTTTATAATCTGGCCGCGAAGGACCGGAAGCTGGCAGGGCTGAATAGTCTCAGCCTGATAATAATCATTCAGCAGCACCTCTATTTCCGCCAAGTCTTCATAGGAATCTGCCGTAGTAATGACCGGCGGCAGATATTCAATCAGGCAGGCAAAGCTCCTTCTTTTCGCCTGAGTCCCTTCTCCGGTTATCGTGATCATATAAGGATAAATATTCGGCAGATCCATGATCGCCAAATCAGGATAGCATGAATGAGACAGACCTACACCTTTGCCGGGTAGCCATTCCAGATTGCCGTGCGTACCTATGTGCATAACGGCATCGGCTTGAAATATATCGCGAATCCAGCGGTAATAAGCAAAATAATAATGTGTCGGCGGCATGACAGGATCATGATAAATCTTGCCCGGATCATCGCCAAAGCCGCGCGGCGGCTGGAGACCGATAAAGATATTGCCGTTAATTATTCCCGGCACTAAAAGCTCACCTTCATAATTAAAGACGTCCCCCGGCAGTTCTCCCCACTGCTCTAAAAGCGCTTGCTGCACTTTAGGAGGAAATTCCTGAAACCAGGAATTGTACTGCTCCGGAGAAATGCGGTCTACTGCTTTACGTGACTTTTCTACACTTAAAAAGCGCTGATCGTTGCTCACCCGGTCAATAATCTCAGCAATAATTTCCTGGCCGTTCTCCGGCAGCTTTTCCAGGGTATAGCCCTGCTGCTGCATTTCCTTTAAGAGCAAAAAAACACTTTCCGGTGAATCAAGACCGAGTGCATTGCCTATCTTGGCATTAGTCGGCGGATAATTATGAAAAATAATCGCTATCTTCTTCTCCCAATTGGGCTTACGCTTTAAATTTGCCCATTTCAGAGCCTGACTTACTGACTTATGCATTCTCTCGGGAATAGGCTCATAGGCTAAAATAGAAGTTCTGAGCTGCTCATTTTTCTCCTTAATTCTTTTGCCGGCTATTGGCACACTATGAATTACTCCGTCAAATTCCGGCAGAGCCATGCTCATGCAGAGGTCGACCGGAGTGCCGCCAACACTGGAAGCCTCCCAATCTTCAGGGGCATCCAAAAGAGACACCGCCTGAATTATCGGCACATCGAGCTTTTTTAAAAAGTCCTTGTCGTCCTTAGCCCGTCCAACCAAAATAGAGAATTTCAGCATATTGATGAGTACATCAATAATAACCTGACCCTGGCGGTAAAAATACTTGGCAAATACTTCTTCAATCCCGGGAATGCCCATTGACTCATCCTTCATGCCCTGGGTAAAGACTGCAATAACATTGGCCCCCTGAGCTTCGATTTCTCTGATTAGAGCATCATGGTGCTTCAGATTAAACTGCAGCCAGTCGGAACGAAAGAAGATCACTCCCACTGTTGGCTTAGAGGGATCATATCTCTTAGACAGGTAGTTTTCCAGTTCAGTTTCTGCCTTACAATCAGGATGGTAAATGCCGTCCCAGGGCAGGAGCTCGGCCGGAGCTGCCTCAAAAGCGGTCTGACCATAGGTATTGCAGAGCCAGAGAAGAAGATTGTAATAATTTTCTCTGCCGCCGCAGATTAAATATTTCCGCACGACCGCTGTTTCTTCCGGCTTTACCGTACTGGCAGCCAAAAGATCGGGATCAATTTCTGTAGAACTGCCCAGAGCCATAAAGGGTATTTTTTTCTTTTTTACTCTCTCAGCCAGCTCTGTAAAGGCCGGATAGCTTTTTTTACCTCCCATCAGACAGGCAAAGACAAAATCACACTGCTCAGCAAACTGCTGAAAATCCTCTTCGGGATACGAAGCATTATTCTGATGGTGCAGCCAAAAATCAAGCGGTTCATCCTGTAAATCATGGTATTCCTTCAGGGCTTCCTGAAAGGTTAAGGCATAGCCTTCAATATTGCATACAAAGCCTATTTTCATGGCAAACTCCTTTTAGAGAGGAGAAAAGCTCTCCTCTCATATTTTAGTTAAAATTTGAACTCCCAGGCTAAACGATAGTTAAATGGTGTTGCATAATAAGCAGCCGCTTTATGATTGATAACATTTTCCCGGTCTAAAAGATTGTCCATATTCAAAGTAATGCGGTTGTTGTCATTTAATTTATAACCAATACTCAAGTTTAGATTAACATTGTTCGGTATAGACAAATCATTATCACCCGGGTCTACTCTTTGACCTAAAACATTCAGCTTCAGAGCCGCATCCCAGCGTTCATCCGTATAATTGACCCCGCCGGTAAACTGCAGCTTAGCATAGGTTCTCTTCCATTCATTATCAGCCTTTTCTCCAGTCTTTCTGGTTTTAGGATTAGAATAGCTTCCGCCTAAGCTAAAGGACCAATTATCATTTAAGCTGCGCACATAGCTTATTTCCAGACCGGTATTCTTAAATTCTTCATTAATTGGATAATAATATTTATTTCCATGTTCCTCTATTGTCTGCCAAGTAATAGAGTCTTTTAAACGCAGATTAAACAGAGCTATTTTTAAAGAATAATCAGGCTTAATAAATTTCCAGCCGGTTTCATAGCTCCAGCCTTCTTCTGCTTTCAAATCGCTGTTGCCTTTAACCGTGTTATCATCATAGCTGTCTCTGGTATGCAGGGCATTCAAATTAGGCAGGTTAAATACCTTACCGATATTGGTATACCAGGAAGCATTGTCATTAATTTTATAAATAGACTGGAACTGAGGAGTAAACTCATTATATCTGGTATTCTTTTCTGTATCCTGACGCACTAACTGCATCCGACCGCCTAAAATCAAGGTTAAATCATCAGTTGCCTGAAGGGAATCCTGCAAATACAGGGCATAATTCCGACGAGTCAGATCATATTCTGTATTATCAATTCTGTAATTATTAATACGGCCGGTATATTTGTAATAGTTCTGCAAATAATTAATTCCTGCCAGCAAGCTGTTTTTTTCATCCAACTGCCAGGTCTTTTGCAGATCCAGGCCGCCGTTGGCATAATGCTCTATATAGCTGATTTTTCTTTTGCCGGTAGTTAAAACGTCTGCTCTATAGTCCTGTTTTTTATTATGAAAATACAAAGCCCCTTTGACCTTGGACTGCGGATCATTATAGAGCAAATCGAAATTGTTGGTGTTGATATCATAGCTGCTTAATTCACTCTTTTCCCTGGTAAAGCCGTTTGCCTTGGACCATGGTATTTTAAAATAACCGTAAGATTTATCACCATAGCTGTAATTCAAATTTAATTTATCATTGATCTTGTAAGAAAAGGACAGTCTGTCAGCATCAAAGCCATCATAGCCGTAGCCATAATTAGCAGTGTCCTTCGGCTGATTAATTTCCCATCTTTCCCCTGATTTTTCCCTGATATAGGTCAGCCCCATTTTGCCGTCCTGATAATTGAAGGTGCCCTTTTTATAGTCATAATTGCCGGCCTCCAATTTAACTGAAGACTGTTTAGGAAAATCCTTTTTAGTAATGATATTAATTACCCCGCCGGAGGCTTCAGAACCGTATAAAGTCGCCGCAGCGCCTTTTAAAACCTCAACTCTGTCAATGGTTTCCACTGGAATATCCTCTAAATTATATTTTCCTTCCATATTCAACGGTACTCCGTTCAGCATGACTAAAACGCCTCTGGTTACACCGCGCATAATGATTTTAGAGTTCATTCCACCCCAGGACTGTCCGCCTGCTCCTGTACTGTAAGCAGTTAAGCCTTCTGTAAACTGCAAAGCCTCTACCAGATTGCTGGCACCGGTTTTTTCCAGCTCCTTAGCTGTCAGCACACTGACTGCGGCTGGTGTTTCTAAATCGGTTTTCTCAGTTCTT
>JBJDXG010000291.1:0-9851 GCA_051866555.1 bacterium
ATTGCCTCAGAGTTAAATAATAATGGTGTAAGGGTGTTCTTTAATCAACAGGCAGGCTGCGGGGATAATGGAATAAGTCTGGGTCAGGCTTATTATGCTTTAATGCTGGAAAGAGGTGATGTGCTGTGCATGAATCAGCCATGATTGACAGCTTTGTAGATATAGTGGAAAAGAAAGTAGCTGAATTTGATGTTAAGCGGGTAACTAAGATAAAATTAAAGGTGGGGAAATTGACTTGTCTTGCCCCTACTACTTTAAAGAATTGCTTTGATGTGGTTGCTGAAGAAAGGGATCTTTTAAGAGGCGCCGTTCTGGAGGTGGAGGAGGTGCCGCTGAAAGCAGAATGTCATCAGTGCCACAAGGTATTTTTAGTAGAGAATAATCTTTTTTCCTGTCCTTATTGCCACCATGAGCAGATTAAAATTGTAGCAGGAAGAGAGCTGTTTATTGAATCAGTGGAGGTTGAGTGAAATGGAAATTCAAATAGGCATGAATGTTTTGGAAAAAAATGATCTGGAGGCTCAGGAAAATGCGCGCATTTTTCAGGAAAACAAGGTTTTTGTTTTGAATATGATGAGCTCTCCCGGCTCCGGCAAGACTACTATTTTGGAGAATACCATAGCTGCTTTGAAGGATGAATTTTCTATTGCGATTATTGAGGGTGATGTTTATACCGACCGGGATGCGGCAAGAATCCGCCAGTTTGGCGTGCCGGTAGTCCAAATCAATACTCACGGCGGCTGTCATTTGGATGCCAAAATGATCAGGGATGTACTGCCTGAATTTGATTTAAAGAATATAGATTTTTTAGTGATTGAAAATGTTGGCAATCTGGTCTGTCCGGCTGAATTTCGGCTGGGTGAAAATGAGCGGGTGGCAGTTTTAAGCGTGCCGGAGGGTGATGATAAGCCGATTAAATATCCGGTATTATTCAGAGAATCAGGAGTAGCTTTAATCAATAAAATCGATCTTTTGCCGTTTTTTGATTTTAATATGCCTCGGGTTACTCAGGAAATAAAGGGGATCAATCCTGATATTGAGCTTTTCCCGGTTTCCTGCACGACTAAAGAGAATTTTGCTTTATGGCTGGACTGGCTGAGAAAAAATATTAAAAATAAATAGAGGATAATATTTTTCTTTGTCGAAATTCTATGAAAAGTAAGGAGTGCTAAAAAATGTGTGAGTCAAGAGTTTATTTAGACAGCGACGGCAAAAGAGAGAGCATTATGAACAGTGTTATCGTTGTTCGGCCGGAGGATGACGGCAGTATTTTTTTGGCTAATCTTTTAGGTGAGCAGAAGGTTGTCAGGGCTAAGGTTAAGGAAATCAAGCTGTTGGAGCATAAAATTATACTGGAAGCTTAAGAAAGGGCGGGATAGCTGTTGAAAAAGGAATTGCGCTTAGAGCGTGAAAAATGCACTTTGTGCGGAATCTGTCAAGGCAGTTGTCCTGCCGGTTCGATAAGAGTGAATTTTCAGATTATTCAGGCCAAATTCAATCTGAATCAGTCGCTTTGCCCGGACGGCTGTAATATCTGTGTCAAGGTCTGTCCTGAAAAGGCTTTGAGTTTTGACAAAAGTTTAGTTTTCTACGGTTCAGAAAAGGAATGGATAGTTAAAACTAAGCGCTGTCGTATCTGTCATTCGGCTCTGCCGGTTATCAATGGTGATTTCTGTGCTAAATGCCGAAGAAAAAATACTGTAGCAAGGGAGGGAATAAGATGGAGGAGCGTATTATGGAAGCGATTAAGAAAAATTTAGATGAGAATGGCAAGCTGTCTTGTGCTAAAGCGCATGAGATCGCTCATGAATTAGGGGCAGAAATTTTGCTTGTTGGGAAAATTGCTGATAAAATGAAGGTTAAGCTTCATAAGTGCCAATTGGGGTGCTTTTAAAAGAAAAGGAGGAGTTTTTTAAAATGAGTAAAAAAATATTCAGCACTTTATTAATTTTAAGTATGCTGGTAGTTTGTTTGAGCATGACAACTGTGGCAGCTTTTGCGAAAGTCAGCAATGAATTAACTATTTCAACTACTACCAGTGTAAATGACAGCGGCCTTTTAGGCAAGCTGGTACCGAAATTTGAAAAACAGTATAATGCTAAGGTAAAGGTTATTTCTGTCGGAACAGGACAAGCTTTGGAAATAGCGCGTCGTGGTGATGCCGATGTTGTTTTGGTACACAGCAAAAAGCAGGAAACTAAATTTATCAATGAAGGGTATGGCACTAAAAGACATATAGTTATGTGCAATTATTTTGCTGTTGTTGGGCCTAAGAACAACCCGGCTCATATTAAAGGGTATGATTTCTCTCAAATAATGGGTTCTATTGCTAAAACAAAATCACCTTTCATTTCCCGCGGTGATAAATCAGGAACTCACACTAAGGAATTGTCTTTATGGCAGGAAGCAAAGATTAATCCGAAGGGTTCATCCTGGTATATTGAAGCCGGAGCAGGTCAGGGAGTTACTTTGTTGATGGCTAATGAGAAAAAGGCTTATACTCTGACTGATAAGGCTACTTTCCTTAAATTCCAGGGAGATAACAGACTGCCTAATTTGACTATTCTTATTGATGGCGGCAAATCTTTGCTGAATGTTTACAGTGTTATTCCGGTAAATCCGAACAAAGTAAAAAATGTTAATACTGATTTGGCTAATAAATTTACTAAATTCATGGAATCAAAACCTGTACAGAATTATATTGCTACTTACGGCAAAAAGGAATTTGGCAAGCCTTTGTTTACTCCAAGAATCCATATGAACAGCAGTCAAATTATTTAGTTAAAAAAGGTGTGATGAAAAAATGCAGGATATTTTGCTAGGAATAAAGCAAGCTTGTTATCTTTTGTTTACGTTTGATTATGAGACATATAATACAATATTGTTATCACTGAAGGTTTCCGGTATTGCTGTATTTTTTTCTTCACTAATAGGGATATCTTTTGGAACTTTTTTCAGCATGAAGCATTTTCCCAACAAGAAATTTATTATGTATTTGATAAATACCTGTATGGGGTTGCCACCAGTCGTTATCGGACTGGTGGTATATCTCTTTTTATCCAGCAGCGGGCCTTTAGGCAGCTTGGAATTGTTATTTACAGCTAAAGCGATGATTATTGCTCAAACAATATTGGTTACTCCGATTATTGCCGGACTGACTATTGCTGCTTTAAATTCAGTTGACCCTATGATTGCTCTGAATGCCAAAACTCTGGGAGCTGATAAATTTCAGGTTGGCTTAACTATTTTAAATGAAGCGCGTTATGGCGTTATAGCTGCTGTAATCAGCGGCTTTGGCCGGGCGATAGCTGAGGTTGGGGCGGTTATTATGGTCGGCGGAGATATTGCCGGAAGCACCAGGGTAATGACTACGGCGATTGCTTTGCAGACCAGAATGGGGCAGTTTGATACGGCTTTGGCTTTGGGAATAATTTTGATTTTGATTTCTTTTCTGATTAATCTTTTTATTTTCAGATTAGCAGACAGGAGGTAAAGAAAATTTATAAAATAAGGTGTTTGAAGAAATTATACGATACTAAGTGTGTTCTGGATATACCTGATTTGACTTTGGAAAAAGGCAGGATATATGGGATAGTAGGACCCAGCGGGGCAGGCAAATCAACTTTGCTGTACCTGCTTAATTTCCTGCTTGAGCCGGATGAAGGGCAGATTTATTATCAGAATAATCTGATTAAATACGAGGAAAAGCAGTTAATAGCGCTAAGACGCAGGATGACTATGGTGTTTCAAAAGCCGGTTCTTTTTCGGGGAACGGTTTTTGATAATCTTGCTTATGGGATAAAGATAAGAAAAGAAAATATTGTAAAGGATAAGATACAGCAGGTTTTGTCCCTGATTGAGCTGCCAGGCTATGAAAACCGGAATGCTCACAGTCTGTCAGGAGGTGAGATGCAAAGAATTTGTCTGGCCAGAGCTGTTATTTTAAAGCCTGATATTTTATTGCTTGATGAACCGACCTCCAGCTTAGACCCTTATAATGTTGGAGTAATTGAAAATTTGATCAGGTATATGCATGAATGCGGGACTACGGTTATTATGGTTACTCATAATTTGTTTCAGGCTAAACGGCTGGCAGATGATATTATTTTTTTATGGGACGGAAGCATTGTTGAGTTAAGCAATAGCCGGGATTTTTTTGCCAATCCGCAGGATGAAAGAACTGCCGCTTTTTTAAACGGAAGGTCTGTTTGTTAGGTTTTACAATATTTTATTTGTTAGCCATGAAGGAAGTGAATGGGGAAATGAGAGATTTAATGCAGGTTTCCAGTGTCGGTCAAGCTCAAAGCATACTGGAGAAATATTTAAGCAAAGATAATTTACAGATTGAAACTGTAGCTTTGGAGGATTGTTTAGGCAGAATTGCTGCTCAGAACATTTTCTCCCGCGAGGATCTGCCGGGCTTCAGCCGCTCTACTATGGATGGTTATGCGGTAAGAGCTGCTGATACCTTTGGCTCTTCGGAAGGAATGCCTACCTATCTTAAGGTTATAGGTGAGGTTTTAATGGGAGAATATACAGAGCTTGAGCTTGAGGAAGGGGAGTGTGCCAAGATTGCGACTGGAGGCATGCTTCCTGCCGGAGCTGATTCTGTACTGATGGTAGAATATACGGAAGCTGTTTCTGATTTAATGATTGAAGCGACCAAGGGAGTGGCTCCCGGAGAAAATATTATTAGACGCGGTGAGGATATTGCTGAGGGTGAATTGTTGTTGCCGGAAGGCCATTGTATCAGGCCGCAGGATTTAGGAGCTTTGGCAGCGTTGGGGTATACGGAGGTTCCTGTGTATAAAAGGCCGGTAGTTGCAGTTATTTCTACCGGAGATGAATTGATTCCCCCTAGTGAAGTGCCTAAATTGGGACAGATAAGGGATATTAATTCTTATGCGCTTTTAGGTCAGATTAAGCAGGCCGGAGCAGAGCCTGTCTATATGGGGATAACTAAGGATTTTTATGACAGTCTGAAGGAAAAGGTCGATAAAGCTCTGAAGCAAGCTGATATTGTAGTAATATCAGGCGGCAGTTCTGTTGGAACGCGTGATGTGACGGTTGACGTGATTGAGTCCCTGGGTGAGCCCGGAGTGTTAGTGCACGGCATTTCGATTCGTCCCGGAAAACCTACTATTCTGGCAGTAGTTGACGGCAAACCGGTTTTCGGCTTGCCGGGTCATCCCGTATCAGCAATGATTATTTTTGATTTGTTTGGCATTCCTTTAATTAATTATTTGTCAGGCATTAAAGCTGAAAGCAAGGTACAGGCGCATGTTACAGCTAAATTAAGCCGCAATATTGCCTCCACTGCCGGACGGGAGGATTACCTGAGGGTATTCCTGCTGGAAAAAGAGGGAGAATTATGGGCTGAGCCGATTTTAGGGAAATCGGGCTTGATTACAACGATGGTAAAAGCAGAAGGGATAGTCAAGATACCTTCTGTAAAAGAGGGAATACTGGAAGGAGAACTGGTTAAAGTTACATTATTCCAGTGAGAGGAGTGAGATTATGAAACCGAGAAAAGTTTATTTGGATAATACTCCTTTGGAAGAAGCTAAGGAAAAATTATTTATGCAGTTTAAGGAAAAAGGCATCTATTGGGGTGAAAAAGAAAAAATTCCGGCAGTTAAAGCGGTAGGAAGAATAACGGCTGAGGCTGTTTGGGGCAAGGTATCGGTGCCGCATTATCCGGCGGCTGCTATGGATGGGATTATGGTTAAAGCGGAAGAAACCTACGGAGCCTCAGAAACCTGCAGTGTAAGCCTGAAGCTGGGAGAACAGGCACGCTTTGTTGATACCGGAGACCCTATAGCTGCCGGCTTTGATGCGGTGATTATGATTGAGGATATCCAGCAGTCCGGCGACAGTGTAATAATTAATGCAGCAGCGTCACCGTGGCAGCATGTGAGGTCAGTAGGTGAAGATATTGTCATGGGAGAAATGGTGCTGCCGCAGAACCATAAAATCAGGCCGATTGACTTAGGTGCTGTTTTGGCCAGCGGGAACATTGAGGTTGCGGTTTGGAAAAAACCAAAGGTTTTTGTTATACCTACCGGGACAGAATTGGTTGAAGCAGGGACAGAGAATTTGCAGTCCGGTGATATAGTCGATTCTAATTCCTGGGTTTTAGGCTGGCTGGCGCAGGAAAGGGGAGCAGAGTTTATCAGGTGCGGAATTATAGCTGACAATTATGAGGAGATAAAAGCTGCTGTTCTTAAAGGCGTTGAGGAAGCTGATATAGTGGTTATTAATGCCGGTTCTTCTGCCGGGTCAGAGGATTTTACCTCTTCTATTGTGGAGGAGCTGGGAACCTTGATTGTGCATGGTGTCAATACTAAACCGGGCAAGCCTGTTATTTTAGGCAAGATTAAGGGAAAACCGGTAATTGGTGTACCGGGCTATCCGGTTTCAGCCGTCTTGGCTTTTAATCTGTTTGTTTCTCCTTTAATTGACAGATTTTTAGGTCTGCTGGAGGATTCTGCTTTAAAGACCGATGCTTATATGGGCAGAAAGATAACCTCTCCTTTAGGCAAAGAGGAGTTTATTCAGGTTAAATTAGGCTTAGTCGGTGAAAAATTAGTTGCTAATCCTGTCTCACGCGGTGCTGGGGTTACTATGTCTTTAGTGCGTTCTGACGGCATTTTGCATGTATCGGCGAAAAGTGAGGGCTTGCAGCCGGGGAAAAAAGCGCCTATAATCTTAAACAGACCGCTGCAGGAGATAAATAAGACCATCGTAGCTACCGGCAGTCATGATTTACTGCTTGATATTCTGGCTAATGAGCTGAAAAAACGCGGAGTTAATAAAAGCTTATCGTCATCGCATGTGGGCAGCATGGCTGGCCTTATGGCCTTGAAAAAGGGTACGGCTCATTTAGCCGGCATACATCTGTTGGATGAAAGTACAGGTGAATATAATATCCCTTATTTAAAGCTGCTGGGCCTGGAGAATGAAGTAGTACTGCTTAATCTTGTCTACAGACAGCAGGGCTTGATTTTGCCGAAAAACAATCCGAAAAACATTAAAAGCCTGACAGACCTTACTCGTTCTGATGTAGTCTTTATTAATCGGCAAAAGGGAGCCGGGACAAGGATACTGCTCGATTATAACTTAAAACAGCTTGGCATAGATAAAAAGGCCATTAACGGCTATGAACGGGAGGAATATACCCACATGGCTGTAGCTGTAGCTGTAAAAAGCGGAACAGCAGATGCCGGATTAGCTATTTACTCAGCGGCTAATGCTCTGGATTTGGATTTCATACCGTTGACTGAGGAAAGATATGATTTAGCCGTTTTGAAGGAGTATTACAACAGCGAATTATTTGCCGAATTAAAAGAAATCCTGCATGATGCGAGCTTTTGCCGGCAGGTAGAGGCTTTGGGCGGGTACAGAACTGATGATATGGGAAGAGTGCTTTATGAAGCTAAAGAGTAAAAATATTTTAATTGCCGGTGACGGCAGCGGTGTCGGCAAATCACATCTGGCGGCGAATTTGATTAAGCATTTGCCGGGCTGGTCTGCGGTGAAATTGAGTGTAAACAGGTATGAGAATAACCAATGTCTGGTGACTGCCGACTTAAAGGATATCTGTATTCCCGGTAAGGATACCATGCTGTTTTATGCAAGCGGAGCTCGTCCTGTTGTCTGGATAAAGACGGATAAGGCTCAGGTTGAGTCTGGGGTGGAGAAGGCCCGCAGTTTGCTGTCTGAAGCTAAAGGAATTGTCTGGGAAGGCAACAGCTTGCTGGATTTTATAGGCTGGGATTTTATAATTTATGTGACGGACGGCAGAGTGGCAGATAAGGATTCTGCCCAAAAAGCCAGGGCTAAAGCTGATTATATTGTTAATAACAGCGATAAACAGCAAAAAAAGGAGGATGTATGGGGTCTTCTTTTAAAATGTGCGAATTTTAAGAATTTATTTATTAGTCAATTTTAATTATTTGCAGTATAATGACTGCGAAATAATCTTTTTCAAAGGAGGGGGATTTTATGAAAAGTGTATTGACGACTTGTCCTTACTGCGGCTGCGGCTGTACCTTTTATTTGAATGTGGAAAACAATGAAATAATAAGTGTAACTCCGAATAATGTTAATGCTGTAAATCATGGCAAGCTGTGCTTGAAGGGACATTTTGGCTTTGACTTTGTACATCATCCTGACCGTTTAAAATCTCCGATGATCAGAAAGAATGGTGAACTGGTAGAAGCCAGCTGGGATGAGGCTTTGAGTTTAATAGCCAGCAAACTGAAAGCGACTAAAAAAGAATATGGGGCTGACAGTATTGCCGCTTTTTCTTCTGCCAGATGTACTAACGAAGAAAATTATCTGATGCAGAAGTTTATGCGGGCTGTAATAGGAACGAACAATATTGACCACTGTGCCCGCCTCTGACACGCTCCAACAGTAGCTGGTCTAGCTACAAGTTTTGGCAGCGGGGCAATGACGAATGCTATTGATGAGCTTAGGACTATGGGGCCTGGCGATTTAATATTTGCTATAGGAACCAATACTACGGAATGTCATCCTATTATCAGTCTGGGAATGCTGAAAGCAAAGGAACAGGGAGCGAAAATCATTGTTGCTGACCCTAGAGAAATAGAGCTGGTGCGTTTTGCTGATATTTGGCTGCGCCATAAATCAGGAACAGACGTTGCTTTGCTTAATGGCATGATGAATGTTATTCTGAATGAGGGTCTGGCTGATGAGGAGTTTATTGCTGAAAGAACGGAAAATTTTGCTGCTTTTAAAGAAGAGGTTATGAAATATACACCGGAAATAGCCGCTAAGATTACGACTGTTCCGGAGGAAAAAATCAGGGAAGCAGCGATTGCCTTTGGTGAATCGCTTAATGCCGCTATTTATTATACTATGGGCATTACTCAGCACACCAGCGGAGTAGACAATGTTTGCTCCTGTGCTAATCTTGCTATGCTGACAGGCAACATGGGCAAGCCGAAGGGCGGAGTAAATCCTCTTCGCGGTCAGAATAATGTTCAGGGAGCCTGTGATATGGGAGCCTTGCCTAATGTTTTCACAGCTTATCAGTCGGTAACTGTACCGGAAAACAGAAAGAAATTTGAAAAGGCATGGAATGTTTCTTTATCGGAAAGAGTGGGCTATACTATTCCGGATGTCCTGGAGGCTATTTCCCAGGATAAAGTAAAGGCATTGTATGTTTTTGGGGAAAATCCTTTAAGAAGTGACCCGGATGTCAGTCACGTTAAGCATTGTCTGCATCATGTCGATTTCTTGGTAGTACAGGATATTTTCCTTACCGAAACGGCGAAAATGGCTGATGTAGTTCTGCCGGGGGCTACCTTTGCTGAAAAGGATGGTACCTTCAGTAATACTGAGCGTCGGGTTCAAAGAGTAAGAAAGGCAGTAGAGCCTTATGAAAATACTAAGCCTGATTGGCAGATATTAACTGAATTAATACGGGCGATGGATTATCCTGCACCTTATGAAAAGGCTGAGGATATCTTTAATGAAATGAGAATGCTGACTCCTAGCTATACGGGAATTACCTATGAGAGATTGGAAAAGGGCGGAATAGCCTGGCCTTGTCCTAATGAAGAGCATCCGGGAACTCCGATTTTGCATGTTGGTAAATTCAGCCGCGGCTTAGGCCATTTTGTTCCGGTTGCTTTCAGGGAAGCGGCGGAATTGCCTGATGAGGAGTATCCTTTGCTGCTGTCGACCGGACGGGTGGCTGCTCATTATCACACCGGAACAATGACCAGACATACCTGGGGGCTTGATGGTGTTTGTCCGGAAGAGTTGCTGGAGGTTCATCCGGATGATGCTGCTGCTTTAAATATTGTTGATGGGGAAAGAGT
>JBJDXG010000292.1:0-2261 GCA_051866555.1 bacterium
GCTGCCGGAGTTACTTTTAAATTATAGTCTAAGAAAACGACTAGCTTAAAGCTAGTCGTTTTTATTTTTTATACCTTCAATTCAGCTATAAAGCGTGACAGCATTCCTCTCATTCTTCTGATCGCCTTCTTTTGCAGACGGTAAAAGTGGGGCAGGCTTATTTCCAGCTTCTCTGCTACCTGCTTAATTTCTCCCTGCCCCAGATAAACCTCCTGAATAATTTTTTGTTCCTTTTCCGGCAAACGCTCCACAGTCTGCAAAACTCTTTCCGTAATCAGCTTTTCCTCTACCTGCTCCTCCGGCTCCGGTTCATCAGCTGCTACAGTCTCTGCCCAGGTCAGCTGCTCTTCAGCCGCACCTATCGGCTGATCGAGCGAAATGCTTGCTCCGGACTGAGCTGCAGCCAAGAAATTCAGCATTCTGCCGCGAATTCTGAATCTGGCATAGATGGAAAAATGGACCTCCCGAGCAGGATCAAAATTTTCTACTGCCTCAATCAAGCCAATAGTCCCTTCCTGAACCAGCTCCAGCTGCAAGGGTGAAGGAAGATGAAAGACTTTTGCCAGCTTAAAAACCAGAGGAAGATAGGAACGGATCAAATCCTGTCGCGCCTGAACGCTTCCTTCATTTTTATAAAGATGCCAAAGCTCTTTTTCCTGAGCAGGTTCTAATTTTTTGACTGTAAAATCAGTATTTAATAAATTCATCTTTCTTCCCCCATTCAGAACCGGAATGTCTTCAGCAGCATGATCTTAGACTCACCAAGGTCATTGCACGTATAGGTCAGGTTCATATTTTTCGGCAGCTTATACTTTGCTTCCAAAAACCATTTCTCCTGATCCTTCTGACTATCATCATCTACTTCTATTAGACGCGTATTTAAAGTGTAAGTAACATACAACTTCTGGTCAATAAATGACTTGCCTAAAACAAGCTGCGGCGAGCCTGACAGATTGCTGTTTAGATGAAACTCATCAAGTCCTAGGGTAGTGCTTATCTCTTCTTCCATTCCCTGTAAAAAGCCAACTGAAAGCGACTGTCCAACCAGACGGAATAAGCTGTTGTTAAGGTTAAGCTCTGTTTCCCCTTCCCCCAGCTTTTGCCCTAAAGTAAGCAGGGTAATAATCTCATTTTTAGACATCGGCGGGTCGGAAAGAAATTCAATCTCTAAATCACTTACCGGACCCTTCGCCAGAAGATAAACGGTATTCTGTCCTACTCTGGTTTTGCTGCCTATTTTTACCTCCGGCAGCACTCCTAATGATGGCTTGAAAACAATATCGCCCTTCAAAACATTAAATTTAGTTCCCAGATAATTGATCGTTCCTTTCTTGACATCAAGGCTGCCGTTTAATTCCGGCTTTTCCGCCGTACCTTCAGCCTTCAGCGAGCCTTTCAGCTTCATTAGGAACAACATATGCTCTACTTCTAAATTATCCTTGATTGCAAGGTTAATGTCAAGCTTAAGCGGACATTTGATCCCGTCACCGGTACTGAAAACTGCCGGTATATGGACTTTGCTTTTTTCTAAAAATATATCTCCCTGTAAAACAGGTGATTTTAATAAACCAGTCAGCTGCAGCTCACTGCTGATCTTGCCCCTAAATATCGGAGTTTTCGGATAAAAGCTGTCAGTCCTTAAAGTAAAGTCAAGACTGGCCTCCGGAGTAAACAGCTTTTCCGCTTTTCCGCTGGCTGCAAGAGTTCCGCCTCCAAGTCTGCCGTTCAAATAATTTACCAGCACTGTATTCTGCTCAATTACCAACTGAGCATTGAAATCAGTAAGCGGTTCCTTGAAAAATTTAGGCTTGATCATCCCTTCACTGACTGTCAGCTCACCTTTAATATAAGGCTTCATCCTGGTACCGGAAATATTTATCCAGGCGCTGGCAGCACCTGAAGCAGCTTCTATCTGCTTACTGCCAAATAAAGCTAATAACCCAAGATCCCCCTCATTCATCCTCAGCGTTAAATTCACCGGACCTTTTTTGTCTAAAGCCAAAACACCGCTACCATGCATTTTATACTGGTCTTTTTCCAGCAAAACAGACTGAACCTTGACCATCTTATCAGATAAGCTTAATAAGGCTGTCAGCCGATCAAAGCCAATCTCCCGCACCCTGCCGTTCAGGATCTCAATATAACCGTCAGCCTTAGGATTTTTCGTCTGACCACTGACCTGAATATTGAAGGAAAAATCCCCTCCTGCCTCTTCCGGTAAGCTGTAAAGCTCCCGTACAACGTCTGCCTTAACCTTTTTC
>JBJDXG010000293.1:0-9822 GCA_051866555.1 bacterium
AAAAAAGAGCTCAATCCGGTTGGCGATATGAACATAACCGGAATCGTCAATGTCAGCGGCTGCCTGGAATATATGGTACTGCAAAACACACGCCTCTATCTGGTTCATCAAATGGCTAAGACCATCTCCCGGGCTCTGGTTTGGGGAATCAATTCTTACTGGATATAAAAGTATTTATTTTCTGCCAGCCTTAAGAATTGAGCAAATTATCATAACAAGCTTCTTGACAAAAGAAGCTCGCTATGATAATTTGATTATATTGATACCAAAATATCTTTTAGTTCCCAAAAGGTATTGCCAACAGCATCTGTCCTTATCAGGGACAGGTGCTGTTTTTTAATTAATCAGCTAAAGGAGAGATGAAAATGGCCAAAAAGCTTTTAATGGGCAATGAAGCAATTGCCCTTGGCGCTTTAAGAGCTGGAGTTAACGTTGTTTCCGGTTATCCCGGAACCCCTTCTACTGAAGTATTAGAAACTATTGCTAAACATAGAAGAAAAGATGTTTACATAGAATGGTCAGTTAATGAAAAAGCTGCTCTCGAAGTAGCAGCCGGAGCCGCTTATGCCGGAGCACGCTCCTTAGTCACTATGAAACAGGTAGGCTTAAATGTGGCCAGTGACCCATTAATGAGTCTGGCTTATATCGGCATAAAAGGAGGCATGGTCGTTCTGGCAGCTGATGATCCGGGCCCTATCTCTTCCCAAACCGAACAGGATACCAGACATTTTGCTCAATTTGCTCACTTGCCTGTTTTCGACCCATCAACTCCGGAAGAAGCCTACAACTTGATCGCAGAGGCTTTTCTTTATTCAGAAAAATACAATACTCCTGTTATTTTCCGTCCTACTACTCAGGTCTGTCATGCCTGTGCCAGTATAGAGCTGTCCAGTCAGGAAACAATCCATCCCATAGACGGTTTTGTCAAAGACTCTAAATGGGTTATTTTCCCTCGCTTATCTTATCAAAACCACTTGCGCATCATTGAAAATGAAGAAAAAATGAGTTTGGACTTTTCGCATTTTAAATATAATACCATCACTGGTGAGGGAGAAAAAGGCATTGCCGCCAGCGGAGTATCAGCCGTCTATGTTCAGGAGGTATTAGAAAACACTAAAGATAAGGCAAAATTATGGAAGCTGACTACTGCCCATCCATTTCCCGAACAACAGGCTTTAGCTTTCTTAAAAGGATTAAATGAGGTTTTAGTTGTTGAAGAGCTTGACCCGGTAATAGAAGACGCTCTGCTCCGAATCTGCGGCAAGCATAATCTAAGCGTTAAAATTCGCGGCAGAGTAAGCAAGGATACTAATATCGCCGGCAGCAATGATTATGAAAAAGTAAAAAAAGCCATCGACGGCTATTTCGGCCGAACAACAGCCCAAGCAAGCTGCGAGCTGCCCCAATTGCCGGTTCGGCCTCCCGTTTTATGTGCCGGCTGCCCGCACCGATCTTCTTTTTACAGCGTAAAAAAAGCTTTGCAAAAATTAAAGCAGCCGGCTGTTTTCAGCGGCGATATCGGCTGTTATACGTTAGGCAATGCCCTGCCTCTAAATATGGTTGACACCTGTCTCTGCATGGGAGCAGGCATCACCATTGCCCAGGGACTGGAAAGAGCTGAACCGGGAGTAAAGCATCTGGCCTTTGTCGGCGATTCTACCTTTTTTCATACCGGAATCCCAGGCATAATCAACGCTGTTTACAATGAAACAGATATTACAGTCATTATTCTTGACAATTCAACCACCGCTATGACCGGCCATCAGCCGCATCCCGGTACAGGAAAAACTATGATGGGCAATATTACGGAAAAAATCAGCATTGAAAAGGTTTTAACCGGCTGTCAGGTTAAAATGATTAAAACAGCTGATCCATTAGATTTACAGGAGGCTGTAAAAGCCGTTACCGAAGCGGTAGAATATCAGGGAGTTTCAGTGGTAATTTTCCAATCACCTTGTATCGCTTTAACTAAAACAGAAAAAACGCTTCAGGTAACAGAAGCTTGTACCGGCTGCCTGCGCTGCCTGAAAGAAATCGGCTGTCCGGCTATGACTAAAACCGAAGATAACAAAGCAGCCATCCAGACTGCTCTATGCTCCGGCTGCACTCTTTGCAGCCAGGTTTGTCCAGCCAAAGCCATAGGAGGGATTGAATAATGAAATATAACTGCTTATTAGCCGGAGTAGGAGGACAGGGAACCGTCCTCGCCTCTAAGATAATCGCTCAAACTGCTATTGACAATAAAATGACCGCCCAAACAGCAGAAACGATTGGAATGGCACAAAGAGGAGGCTGTGTTGTCAGTCATGTCAGAATCGGCTGTTCTCCCAGCTCACCCATCATTCCTTTACAACAGGCTGACCTTATTATTGGCTTTGAACCGGGAGAAGCGCTGAGAAGCTTCCCTTATTTAAAAAAAGAAGGGAAAATGCTGGTCAACAGCTCCCCGATTACTCCAATTACAGCTTCACTCGGCAATATGAGCTATGAGGTTAAAAATATTTTAGATTTCATCCAAAAAAATATCAAGCAGCCGATCATTATTGACGGTGAAAAGCTCTGCCGCCAGGCAGGCTCAGCTAAAGTGCTCAATGTAATCATGCTGGGAGTTGCTGTTAAGGAAAAGCTGCTTCCTTTTTCCAGAGAACAGATAACCGCAACTTTAACGGCTAATTTACCGGATAAATTTTTAGACCTGAATCTTCAGGCCCTTAATATTGGTTTGGACTATCAGAACAGTTAGGAGTGTAGACAATGAACGAACAGCAATTTAAACTATTCCAAAAGCAATTGGCCAATGTAACTAAAAACAGTCCTTTTTATCGGGATAAATATAAAAAAATCAATTTAGAGCCTCAGGATATAAAATCACCGGATGATATAAAAAGTATTCCCTTTACTACTAAAGAGGAATTACGCCAGGCTTATCCCTTAAATATTCAGGCTGTACCGGAAGAACAGGTAGTCAGAATCCATTCTTCCTCCGGTACTACCGGACAGCCAATCATCATACCTTATACTGTTAATGATGTGGAAAGCTGGGGAATAATGATGCAGCGCTGTATGCAGATAGCCGGTCTTACCACTAAAGACCGCCTGCAAATAACTCCGGGCTATGGACTCTGGACTGCCGGCATCGGCTTTCAAAACGGAGCTGAAAAGCTTGGTGCCATGGCAATTCCCATGGGACCGGGAAACACAGAAAAACAATTAAAAATGATGGTTGACCTGGGAGCTACGGCTATTGCCGCTACCTCTTCCTATGCTCTGCTTTTAGCAGAAGAAATAGCTGCCCGCAATTTGAAAAAGGATATTAAATTACATACCGCTATCATCGGTTCTGAACGCTGGGGAGAAAAAATGCGGCAAAGAATCAGTCAGGAATTAGGGGTTAAGCTTTTCGATATCTATGGCTTAACTGAAATATACGGACCTGGCATCTCTATCAGCTGCCGGGAAAACAACGGCCTGCATTACTGGAATGATTACCTCTACTTCGAAATTATCGACCCAAATACAGGAGAAAATCTGCCGGAGGGCGAGCTTGGAGAGCTGGTCATCACCACCTTGCAAAAGGAAGGAGCACCTCTTATTCGCTATCGCACCCATGATCTAACCCGTATTCTGCCGGGCAAATGCCCTTGCGGCCTTGAATATCCGCGTCATGATATTATTTTAGGCCGGACCGATGATATGATTAAAATTAAAGGGGTCAATATCTATCCGGGACAAATAGAAGATGTCTTAAAAGAAATAGAGGGCACCAGCAGTGAGTATCAAATCGTCCTGGACCGTAAGGAGAAAAAAGACTGCCTTTTGCTGCGCTTTGAAATGCAGGCAGGGCAGGATAAAGAAGCTTTAGAAAAAGCCTTAAAGCGTTATTTTAAAACCAGAATAGGTATTCAAATTGAGGCAGAAGCAAATCCTATAGGCAGACTGCCGCGCAGTGAAAAGAAAACTGCCAGAGTAATAGATAAGCGTTATTGTTAGAAAAAACTAGATGAATTCCTCTTAGGTTTATGATATAATATTGCTAATCGAAAGGAGGAAATCTCGCTTGAACACAATTAAAACAATTTTTTTAATGGGAGCATTGACTGTTTTGCTGGTCTTTATCGGAGGAGCTTTAGGCGGCCAATCCGGTGCGTTTATGTTCTTTGTTATTGCTATGGCAATGAATCTTTTCAGCTATTTTTTCAGTGATACAGTAGCCATTAAAATGACTAGATCTTATCCGGTTTCAGAAGCCGAACAGCCTCAGCTTTACGCTTCTGTCCGTAAATTATGCCGGAGAGCCGACTTACCTATGCCCAAGCTTTACATCACTCCGTCATATCAGCCTAATGCCTTTGCTACCGGCCGCGGTCCAAATCATGCCGCAGTTGCCGTTACAGAAGGTATTTTACAGCTGCTGACGCCTGCTGAATTGGAGGGTGTCCTGGCCCATGAACTGGCACACGTTAAAAATCGTGACATTCTAATTGGAACTATTGCTGCCGGTATTGCCGGAGCTATCAGTATGTTGGCTAATATGGCCCATTGGGCTATGATCTTCGGCCGTTCAGATGATGATGACGGTCCTGGCGGTATGATCGGCTCTTTAGCTATGATTATTCTTGCCCCGATTGCTGCCACTATCATTCAAATGGCTATATCCAGATCAAGAGAATATGCTGCTGACGCTTCCGGTGCTAAAATTGCCGGAACCTCACGCGGATTGGCAAGTGCTTTGCTGAAGCTGGAAGCCGGAGCTGCAAGAATACCTATGGATGTTAATCCGGCTGCTTCGCATATGTTTATTACTAATCCTTTAACCGCCGAAAAGCTGTTAAATCTTTTCAGCACCCATCCGCCTATCAAAGACAGAGTAGCCAAATTAAAAGAAATGAGCTTTTAACTGAAGAAAAGCAGCTGCCGGTAAATTTACTGGCAGCTGCTCTTTTTTGTTCTAGTTATGTTCATGAATATGATGCAAATCAGGAGTATGAGCATGAGAATGCTCTTCTCTTTCATGAATATGGCTGTGACTATGCTCACCTTTAATATCCTCTCCATGAAAATTCTGATGATGGCCGTCTGTATGATTATGCCGGTGTTCATGCTCCTGTCTTTCATGAAGATGATAATGCTTATGCTTTTCAGCAGCTCCCAGATAAACACCAGCAAGCATAAAGCCGGAGGCTGTCAGAAAAGACAGCGTAAGCCTCTCCTGAAAAATAAAAAAGGATAAAATAACGCCAATAAAAGGAGCTATCGCATAATAAGCACTCGTTCTGGCTGCTCCTAAATCACGCTGAGCCTTAATGTAAAAGAAAATACTGAGTCCATAAGCAAAAAAACCCAAAATCAGGGTAAGAATAACAGAAAAATAATCAGCCCGGCACTCCTTTAATAAAAAAGCTAAAAGCAAAGAACCCAGACCGGAACCAAAGCCCTTCAAAATAACTACCTGCAGGGGATCCTTCAGAGAAAGCATCCTCGTACAGTTATTTTCCATTCCCCAACATAAACAGGCTAGGATAACAAAAAGAGAGACTAAAGAAAAGCTGAAGCTGCTGAAATCTTCAATGCTGATAAGCATACTGGCTGCTGTAATCAAAATTAAAGACAGCACCACATCCCACCCCAATGATTCTTTAAAAAAGCAAAAAGCAATCAATGAGGTAGCCACAATTTCAAAATTACTCAATAGAGAAACATTAGCCGGATTGCTTAAAGACAGCCCCAGCAATAAACAAATCGGGGCAGCAATATCCAAAACTATCATTCCTATCACATAAGGTATTTCTTTTTTAGTTATTTTTGCTTCTAAACTAAAATTTCTCCTTCGTAACAGATCAACTAAAAGCATACCTATCCCTGCGCCCAAATACAAAAAACCAGCCATTAAAACAGGTGAAATCTTAGCAATCAGTAATTTAGCCGCCGGACAGCTGATACCAAATAAAGCAGCCGCTAAAAGAGCATAAAAAACCGCTGTTTTTTTCTCACGCACTCACACTTCCCCCTTTAATCTTTCTGCCAATCTGGTATTGCGGTTTTTAACCTTATCATTCTTTACCGCCAGATAAACAGCTTTCTTCTGACCTACTATAATAAACACTTTTTTAGCTCTGGTCAAAGCAGTATATAAGAGATTTCTTTGCAGCATAACATAATGGCTCATAGTAAGCGGCATGATCACTACAGGATATTCAGAACCCTGGGCTTTATGTATAGTAGTAGCATAGGCCAAAACCAGCTCATCTAAATCCAGCCTTTCATACTGCACTTCCCTCTCATCAAACCTTACAGTTAATTTTTGTTCTTCTAAATCAACCATTGTAATAAAACCAATATCCCCATTAAAAACTTCCTTGTCGTAATTGTTGCGTATCTGCATGACCTTATCATTAACTCTGTATTCTATTCCGCCTTTTTTCAAATAAACCTGCCCGCGATTCAAAGCATTCTGCAGCAGATTATTCAAATTCTGCACACCCGTCTCAGTCCTTTGACTGGGAGTAAGCACCTGAATATCTTTCAAAACATCAAGCTGATAGTAAGCAGGTAAACGATGCAGGCATAAATCAACTATAAGCTGCAAAATATTTTCAGTTTCATTCTCCTCTATAAAGAAAAAATCACTTTTTCTCCCGCCCTTTAAATCCGGCATTTCTCCTTTATTGATCATATGGGCATTAGTAATAATCTTACTGCCTAAGGCCTGTCTGAAAATACGCTCCAATTTAACCGTTTCTACCACACCAGAAGCAATTATATCCTGCAAAACATTACCCGCACCTACGGCCGGAAGCTGGTCTACATCACCTACTATGATAACTGTCATTTCCGCCGGAACTGCTTTAAAAAGATTATACATCAAAATAATATCTATCATCGAGGCCTCATCTATAATCAAAACATCTCCGCTGAGTAAATTATCCTCATTCCTTTTATAGCCCTCAGGCGGCTTGCATTCCAAAAGACGGTGAATCGTTTTGGCCTCCATACCAGTAGTTTCACTCATTCTCTTGGCTGCTCTGCCGGTAGGAGCTGTTAATAAAATCTTTAAACCAGCTCTTTGAAACAGCTTGATAATACCGTTGATCGTCGTAGTTTTACCCGTTCCAGGTCCGCCGGTCAAAACCATAATTTTGGCTTTCGCTGCTTTTTTTATCGCCATCTTTTGCACCGAATCATATACTATCTTCTCTCTTTCTTCTATTTCCTGAATGAGCATATCGCTGTTATCTATTACATAACCAGGCAAAGAGGCTATATTTTGTTTAATTTTATAAGCCAAACCTTTTTCACTGTAAAAAAACGGCGGCAGGTAAATGATCTCTTCCTCTTCTTTAAATAATTCATTCTCCTGCAGCAAATGACTTAAGGTCATAACAATTTCTGCTTCCTCAACCTCCAAAATGGTTTGGCAATAATCTATCAATTGGCTTTTTAAAGCATAGCAATTGCCCTCTTCGGCTATCCTGCCTAAGCTGTAAAAAATACCGGCCCGGCAGCGCATAAAAGAATTTTTAGCCATACCTAATTTTCCCGCTAATTCATCAGCCGTTTTAAAGCCAATGCCATAAATATCATCAGCTAATCTATAAGGATTTTCTTTTAATACCTTTAAGCTGTCATTGCCATAGGTTTTATAAATCTTACTGCCAAAGGAAGTAGAAATGCCGTATGACTGTAAAAAAAGCATAATATTTTTAATCTCCTTTTGTTCCTGCCAAGCCTTTTTAATCATCTCTACTCTTTTTTGACCAATACCCGGTACTTCAATAATCCTTTCCGGTTCATCCTCTATTATTTCTAGGGTCCGCTCCTGAAAAAGATTGACGATCTTTTTGGCATAAACCGGTCCTATGCCTTTAATCAGACCGCTTCCCAAATACTTCTCTATTCCATAAACAGTGGCAGGCAGCAATTCCTCCCACTCCTTGACCTCAAACTGCCTGCCGTATTTAGAATTATTAACCCAAAAACCGGTCAGCACAACTACTGCTCCTATATTAACACTGACCATATTGCCTACTATGGTAACTAAATCTTTAAAATTTTTACAGCGTATTTTTAAAACACTGTAACCAGTTTCTTCATTTGCGTAAGTTATCCTCATCACTACCCCACGCAATTTTTCCATAAAAATTCTCTCCCAGCTTAAATTAACTTAAATAAATACTTTTTATTTTAATATCCCGCGTTTAATTAAATCAGCTTTTACCGAAGGATATATTTCTAAATTTGTGTGCGGTAAAAATTTTGCTGCTATCATCAGCGTTAAATAATTATCGGCACTGCCAAGCTGCAAATATTCAATGCTTTCCTGAATATTCCTTACCTTGGCTAAAAGAATTCTGTCAGTTAAAAGCATATAAGCTCCCTGTAAAGAGCTGTTGCCCAAAGAAACAAATTTATCACGCGGCAAATCAGGATAAAGGCCTATAGTTATGGCTGATTCCAGATTTAAATATTTACCGAAAGCACCTGCGGTATAGAATTTATCAACCTTGCTTAAATCAAGGCTGAGAGCATCAAGCAAAAAAGCAACCATAGTATGAGCCGCCGCTTTAGTATCTAAAAACTGATTAATATCGATCTGAGTAAAAATCAGCATATCTCCATTATAAGATTCATCCTCCCAGGCATAAACAAAGACATACTGCCCATTTCTTTTTATTACTCTGTCCGAAGAATCCGGAATAAACTTTCCGGAAAAATCAATAATGCCATTTAAAAAGAGCTGGGCTAACAAATCAACTATGCCCGAGCCGCAAATTCCTTTCGGCTTTTCATTATCAATAGTAGTCAATTTTAGAACTCCGTTGTCAATAAGCACTGTATCAACGGCACCAGCAGTTGCCCGCATACCGCTCTGACTGACTCCTCCTTCTAAGGCAGGACCTGCTGCACCAGCAGCAGCCAACAGGAGGCCATCATAGCTTAAAACAATTTCCCCATTAGTTCCTATATCGATAAATATTGCCGACTGCTTTTCTTTTTGCAGATCAGCCAATAAAAGACCACTGATGATGTCACCGCCTAAATAATTAGCTACGGAAGGAAAGCAATAAACCATTCCGGAAAAAGGCAGGGATAATTGACTGGCTTCTATAAAATCAGGAGCATTAAAAACAGGACAGAAAGGAGTTTGAAAAACAGGCCAGGGATTTATGCCCAAAAGGAAATGTATCATAGTGGTATTTCCGGCAATAACCATAATACTGAAATCCTCATCTGATAAATTCACCTTACGGCATAAGACAGCAATTAAATGAGAAAATGTTTTTACTGTCACAGCCTGGATCTTAGCTAAATTTTCCGGCTTTTCCTGAACAGAAAAAATACGGCTAAGAATATCCTGGCCAAATTCAATCTGTTGGTTAAACAAGGTTTCTTCGGCTAAAACCTCTCCGCTTAATAAATCTACCGCCTGCATGGCAACTGTCGTACTGCCTAAATCAACGGCAAAGCCATATAATTTATCAGTCGTATCGCCAGACTCTATCTTGATAATCTCCCATTTTTCAAGCTGATAAACTAAAGTAAGAGTAATACACCAATCTGATTCACGGCAAACGGGATAAAGCTCTTTTAAAACCTTATAAGACATATAAGCCGGAGTATATTCCTCAGGCAATGAACTGATAATCCTTTCCTTATCACCTCTCATATCAGCATCGGTAGGCTTAGGCAGCTGCAAATAAATTTTTTTACTTAAAGCTTTCATGATTATTCATCTCCTCATAGTAACAGTATAGCACAATTACTGAAGAATATAAAAAAAGCATTGTACTTTTGTACAATGCTTTTAAACTTATTCCGGCAATG